>JAUWNI010000020.1 GCA_030612705.1 Phycisphaerae bacterium
CCCCCCCCCCCCCCCCCCCCCGCTACAACCCGAAAGCCAGGACGTGACGGAGCACAAGTGCCAACGCGAAATGAAAACGGGCGGTCAGGATTTCCTGATCGCCCATGTGTGTTATGAATGCGGCTGAGTGGATTCGAACCACCACGACCTTACGGCCACTGGCACCTGAAGCCAGCGCGTCTGCCAATTCCGCCACAGCCGCCTTGCTACCGGCCCGGGTCGTTGCAAAAACGCCGGTTAACTCGCATGATAGCGCCTTGAGCGGCAAAATCAAGATCTTGGACGCGAGTCCGGATCGGCACGCCGCTGGAGAGTGTAGCGAATCATGGCTCAGCAATCCCAGAGCGGACCACTTTTCCGTCCCCCGCGGGCCAAAGGGCGCCGAGTGGTCGTCACCGGGCAGGTCGGCGTGGATAAAAAGCCGTTCCTGGACAAGGTCGCCGGCCTGGCCGAGGCTCGCGGGCAGCGGGTACGGGCCTACCACGTCGGCGACATGATGTACCGGGAGGCACCGGACATCCGTCCGGGGCAAATCCTGGACCTGCCCCTGGCCCGGCTGCACGCCCTGCGGCGATCGGTGTTCAAGGACATCCTGGCGGACGTTGACAAGCAAGAGACGGTGATCGTCAACACACACGCCTCGTTTCGGTGGAAGCACGGGCTGTTTCCCGCGTTCGACCACGATCAGATGCAGGCGCTCGACGCCGATCTGTACATCACATTGGTAGACAATCTCGACGCCGTCCACGAGCGGCTACTGCGCGACCACGACGTGCCGCACACGCTCAAGGACGTGCTGGTTTGGCGGGAAGAGGAGATATTGGCGACGGAGATTCTGGCACACGCGGTTCGCGGGCACGGGAGTTTTTTCGTCTTCGCTCGAGGAATCGAAGACAACACGCTGGAGTCGCTGTACAGGTTGATTTTCAAGCCGGAGACCAAACGGGTGTATCCGTCGTTCCCGATGACGCACGTGATGGACCTACCCGAGACACTGGCCGAGATCGACGCGTTTCGGGCGTCAATCGCCGAGCATTTCATCACGTTCGATCCGGGCGACCTGGATGAAAAGCGTCTGCTGTTCGACGCCGGGGCGGCGACGCAACGGGGCGAGACGAAGATCACGGTGGAGGTCAACGGTCGGCGGGTGGACTTTGACGTCAATGAAGTGACCAGTGTTACCCGCGACATCGATGCCCAGATTTACGCCCGCGATTTCAAGCTGATCGACCAGTCGGACATGATTATCAGCTTCATACCGGAGTTGCCCAGCGGCAAGCCGGGACTCTCGTCGGGCGTCGAGCGCGAGTTGCAGCACGCCTACGAGACGACGAAGGAAGTCTACGTCGTCTGGAAGCCAAAGGCCGAACCGTCGCCGTTCATTACCGAAACCGCGACCAGGCTATTCGCGTCGACACAGGAAACGCTGGACTTCTTTCAGAAGAAGGGCTACATCAAGCAGGTGCAGAAACCGCTGTTCCAGAGCGGCAAGCCGCGCGAACGCGGACGGTTTGGGTAGTTGCAAGTCCGCAACTGTGGGACGGGTTTGTAACCGGTTTCTTTTATCCCGGCACGCGGCTCTCGTTAATTGACCGGTGACAAGCCGGTCCCTCGGTTATGAACGAAACAGAGATCGAACAAGCAGCGGAATTGCTGGCCAAGGCGTCGTCGGTCTGCGTTTCCAGCGGGGCGGGGATGTCGGCCGAGTCCGGCATCGAGACGTTCCGCGACGAGAACGGCCTATGGTCGAAGTTCGACGCCGAAGAGTTGGCTACGCCCGAGGCGTTCGAACGCGATCCGGTCAAGGTCTGGGACTGGTACCGCCACAGGCGGCGGCAATTGGCGACGATCGAGCCGCACGCCGGGCATCGCCTGTTGGCGGAGTGGGAAGAGCGTGTCGACGACTTCGTGGTGGTGACTCAGAACATCGACGGGCTGCACCACGCGGCGGGTTCGCAAAACGTGATCGAGCTGCACGGACGGATGGACGCGGTGCGGTGCGTGAGCTGCGATTACCAGTTGCAGGGGCTGGACGATCTGGGGCCGGAGCCGCGCTGCCCGAAGTGCCAGGACTGGCTGCGGCCGGGCGTGGTCTGGTTCCGCGAGATGCTCCCGCCGGGGGCGATCGAGGCGGCGTTCGCGGCGGCCCAGAGGTGCGACGTGCTGCTGCTGATCGGAACGAGCGGGGTGGTCCAACCGGCCGCGTCGCTGGCAGAGGCTGCCAAGTCGTACGGGGCGGCCGTGATCGAGGTCAATCCGAACCAGACGGCGCTCTCATCGTTGGCGGACGTTCACGTCGCCGCCGGGTGTCGTGACGCGCTGACCGCGCTCGATAAAGCATGGCGGCGCGTGGGGAGCTAAATAACCCTGCACGATCTGGCAACCGAGCCGGGCCGTCCTCGGCCCGGATACCGGCGTGGGGACACGCCGGCTCTGCCTGAGTTCTGTCCCTCGCTTGCGCTTCGGGCTCTGATTGCCTTTACTCGACGATCAACTCGGTCAGGGGCCGCTTGGGCACGTGGTGGACGCCGGCGCTGTCACGCCAATATTTGATGTCGTTCGGCGATTTGGCGGTTTCGAGGACGACCGTTTCCTTTGGTTTTCCGATCGCGAGAACCAGGAGTATCTCGTAGCGCTGGGGAATTTTCAGGACCTCGCGCAGCTTGTCACGCTGGATCGAGCCGATCATGCAGCCGCCGAGGCCCAGTTCGACCGCGCCAAGTAGGATGCTTTGGGCAGCGATACCATGGTCGCAGCCGAAAGAGCGCGTGATTTCCGTGTCGCCGAGGATGACGATATATGCAGCGGGTCTTTCGCCGTCGGCGGGGCCTGGCCAATCGGTCAGGTATCCGGCCCAGGCGAGGTGGGGGAAGATCAGAGCGTTCAACTCGGGATCGCCGGCGAGTATGAATTTCAGGGGTTGGCGGTTGGCGGCCGAGGGGCAGCGCCGGGCGAGTTCCACCAGTTGTTCCAGCGTTTTGCGGTCGATCGGCACGTTTTGGTGGAATCGGCGATAGCTGCGGTTTTTCTCGATCAATTCCGTCAACATGATGGCCCTCCGTTCAACGTCGAGTACCTTCTCAGCCATGAAATGAAGAGTAGTACGAGCGGGACGCCCGCACCACCCTTCATTTCATGGCTGACGGAGCAATAGTGCTCCGCCATACGTGGAATGATGGACAACATCAAGGGTGGCACAGGCGTCTCGCCTGTGGAAATCTCGCAGCAGGTCTATGGAAAGAGGCTCAGCGCGGCCTTTGGCCGCAACCAAAGGGATCAAGGGGCCGAGGGTCCAAGGGTCTAAGGGATCGGGTGGCCCATGGCTTTAGCCGTGGGGAACACGAATCGGCGATCCATTCGTGTCCCCCGCCGCTGAAGCGACGGGCCACCCACGCAACGAGAATTCTTCGCGAACAGCGAAGAAATCAGCCGTTAACAGTTCAGAGTGGCAGATCGAGGCGAAGCCATAGTCCTTGGAGCGTGAGAATGACTGAAGCACGACGCCGCTGAATCTTTGACTCTCCGGTTTGGAAGACCGTCAGGTCCAGCCCGGCAAAGGCAACGAGCTGCGGATGCCCTTCTTGGCCTGCTGGGCGGTCTGGATCGGATTGAGCACGGCCGCCTCGTAACGGTGGTCAACCAGGAAGTCGCGCAGGCTCTGCCAGTAGTGCCCGGTCGCGTACGGTCATTTAGATGATCAAGTTCACCAGACGGCCTTTAACGACGATCGCGCGTTTGATTTCTTTGCCGGCCAGCTCGGGGGCGATCTTTTCGTCAGCCTTGGCGACTTCGATCACGTGTTCATCGCTCGCGTCGAACGGGACGGTGATGCGGCTACGGAGTTTGCCGTTGACCTGGACCGCCATCTCGACCGTTTCGTCGATCGTGAGAGCCTCGTCGTAGGTCGGCCAGCTCTCGTGGACGAGTGAGCCGTCGTGCCCCAGGCGTTGCCACAGCTCTTCGCAGATGTGCGGCGCGAACGGCGCGAGGACGAGTAGGAAGCGCTCGAGCTGGTCGCGGCCGATGTGGTCGGCTTTCTGGGCCTCGTTGCTCCAGACGATCATCTGCGCGATTGCCGTGTTCATGGCGAAACGATCGATGTCGCCCTGGACTTTTTTGATCGTCTTGTGGAGCAGGCGTTCCAGGTCTTCATTGCGCTGGTCGGTGATCTTGGGGTTGATTCTCCGGTCGTTGGTGTCGGTGGCCCTCGCTTGCGCTTCGGGTTCGGATTGGGCGCTCGCCGGCGCTTCGGGTTCGGATGTGGGGGCGACTACGAGCCGCCAGACTCGTTGCAGGAAGCGGTGTACGCCGATGATGTCGCGTGTGTTCCAGGGTTTGCCGGCCTCAAGCGGGCCCATGTACATTTCGTAGAGTCGGAGCGTATCGGTGCCGTACTCCCGGATGATGTTGTCGGGGTTGACGACGTTCTTGAGCGTCTTGGACATTTTCTCGACGCTCTCGCTCAGCTTTTCGCCCGTTTCCTTATGGTGTGCCCCGTCATCGCGGTAGTCGATCTGGTCGTATTCGACGCAGACGCCGCGCGAGTCGCGGTAGGTGTACGCGGTGATCATGCCCTGGTTGAAGAGCTTATGGAACGGTTCGGGTGTTGAGACGTGGCCGAGGTCGTACAGAAGCTTGTGCCAGAAGCGGGCATACAGCAGGTGGAGGACGGCGTGCTCGGCACCGCCCATGTAGAGGTCCACGCCGCCGACTTTCGAGGTGCCGTCGTCCAGCTTGCCGCCCATCCAGTACTTCTCGATGTCTTCGGCGACGAAGGCCCGGTCGTTCCTCGGGTCGAGGAAACGCAGGTAATACCAGCACGAACCGGCCCATTGCGGCATGGTGTTGAGCTCGCGGCGGAGTGTCCGGCCGTCACGCTCGACGTTGCCCCAATCATCGCCGGCGCGCGACAGTGGTGTCTGCGGATCGGCGTTGGGATCGTCGCCGGCGTGTGGACGGTAGTCCTCCACCTCGGGCAGCGCGACCGGCAGATTACTTTCGTCCTCCGCCAGAATGCGGCCGTCATCGCGATAAAGAATCGGGAACGGCTCACCCCAGTAACGCTGCCGCGAGAAGAGCCAGTCGCGCAGCTTGAATTGGATCGTCCGCTCGCCCAGGTCACGCTCCTCGAGCCATTCGTTGATCTTCACTTTTGCTTCAGCCGTCGGCAGACCGTTGAGAATGCACTCACCCTCGAAGCGCTCGCCGGCCGTGTCGGACGGCGAGTTCACCGCCGTCCCGTAACCCTCGAAGCCACGCCAATCTTCGCCTTGTGGCGGCTCGACGACCTTGATCACCTCGATGCCGAAGATGTCGGCGAATTCCAGATCGCGCTTGTCCGAGCCGGGAACGGCCATGATCGACCCGGTCCCGTAGCTGATCAACACGTAGTCGGCGACCCAGATCGGGACACGTGCGCGGTTGACCGGGTTGATCGCGTACGCCCCGGTGAACACGCCGGTCTTGACCTTGGTGTCGGCCGTGCGGTCGAGCTCGGATTTCTGCCCGGCGGCGGCGGCATACTCCTCGACGACCTGACGCTGCTCGGGAATGGTGATGATCGGGACGAGGCGGTGCTCGGGGGCCAGCACGAGGTATGTAGCCCCAAAGAGCGTGTCGGGCCGCGTCGTGAAGACGCGGATGATATTGTCCGGCTGACTCTCGAGCGTGAAGTTGACGTATGCACCCTCACTACGGCCGATCCAGTTGCGCTGCATGAGCTTGATCGGCTCGGGCCAGTCAAGCTGTTCGAGATCGGCCAGCAGCCGATCGGCGTATTCCGTGATGCGCAGCATCCACTGGCGCATCGGCCGGCGGTAGACCGGGTGGTTCCCGCGGTCGCTACGGCCCTCGTTCGTGACTTCTTCGTTGGAAAGCACTGTGCCCAGGGCCGGGCACCAGTTGACCGGGACCTTGGCCAGGTACGCAAGTCTGTGCTCGTCCCGATAGTCCTCGATCGCCTCGGGGCCGTGCGCCTTGACCTCCGGCGGGATGGGAAGCTGATCGATCGGACGGGCGGCACCGACGACCTTGCGACCGGTGGAATCGGTCCAGCGATGCTCCGGGTCGTACCAGCTATTGTATATCTGAAGGAAGATCCACTGCGTCCAGCGATAATAGTTTTCGTCGCAAGTAGCGAATTCACGGCCCCAATCGTAGCCCAGACCGATCATCATCATCTGTCGCTTGTACGTCTCGATGTTCTTCTGCGTCGTGATCCGCGGATGGATGCCGGTCTCGACGGCGTACTGTTCCGCGGGCAAGCCGAATGCGTCCCAGCCCATTGGGTGCAGCACGTTGTAACCGCGCATGAGTTTGTAGCGCCCGATGATGTCGGAAGCTATGTAGCCCAGGGGGTGGCCGACGTGCAGGCCGGCGCCGGAAGGATAGGGGAAGAAATCCAGGATGTAGAACTTCGGCCGCTCGCTACCCGGTTGGCCGGGGTTGGCGGCGCGGAACGCTTTGGAGTCCTTCCAGACCTGTTGCCATTTAGACTCGATTTCGTTGAAGGCGTACGTATCACTCATGGCACTATTGCCTTGCCGCGGTGTTGTCGCGCTTGTTACCATTCGACGCAAGCTTCCCCGAGTGTTGAAGATAGCCCGGCGTCGCGCGGGAATCAACGCACGGCCGGGTGTATCGCGGGGCGGGAAAACGTGCTCGTCAGACTCGTCAGTATTACGGTTCGACCTCGACGTCGGGGACATAGCCGGTCCGAGCCATGACGTTCTTCGGGTCAAACCACTCGTACCAGAACGCCTGGAACCGGGCCATGTAGGCCTGGGCCTCGAGTTCCTCCCGTTTCAGTTCGAAGTTGCCCTGGTAGATCGGTTTGATTTCGATCAGTTCGACCACGGCCCATTTGAGCGTCCTCGCGAGCGGCGCGATGACCACGGGATGCACCTCGGTCTGGTCCGGCCCGCCCTCGGCGGGGGGTGCAAACACCTGTTTGTGCAGCCCCGGAGTGTAGCCGACGTTTTTCAAGAAGCGCGGCTGGCGAAGGAATTGCTCGGGCTCGTAGGGCTGGAGCATTTGGACGTAGCGCTCGGCAGGGTCGGGCGGCGCGGCCGGCTCGGTGGTCGGCGTCTCCTGCTCTTTTTGACCCATCATTTTTTTCAAGTCTTTCGCGGCGGCGACCGACTGTTCGAGACCATTTTCGCGAGCCTGCTCGGCCAGCGCGCGGGCCTGCTCGCCGGCGAGCTCGAACGTCTTGATTTGCTTGACGTTCTGGATTACCTGCTCGCGGACGTCGTCCAGAGACGCCGGCGGACCGCTCGGCTCGATGTGGGTCACCCGAAAAACATAAGCCTGATACGGAACGGCGCCGCTGACCGGATCGATGGTGCGCGTTTCGAGCACGACCGGGCTCGGTTCGTTGATGCGTAAAACCGGCATGCGTTCGTCCGGCTCGGCGGTGGCGAGCCCTTCAACGTGGAACGTCAGCGTCGGCGTGGGTACCGGCTCCCGGCCGACGACGACACTGGTCCGCCCGAAGCCGCGCTCACGACGCAGCTCGCGCTCGGTGACCAGCTCGGTCTGCTGATACACAACCGGGTACTCGCTTGAATATTTCTCCTTCAGCTCCTCGAATGACTTGAGCGTTTCGGCCGGTGGGACCTGACGAACATTGTCTTCGCCCAGCGGGGCGATATCCCACGGACGCCGAGCTTCCTGCTGGATCATGTTGACCAGCCGCTGGGCTTCGAGGATGGCCTTGGCGGCGCGGCAATCTTCGCGCACCTGGTCCTTGACCTCCTCGTAAGTCAATTGGATTTTTTGCGGCTGCCCGCCGTCATCGAGCGCGAACGGGGCGGCGTCCTTTACCTCCTTCACGTATTTATACTTGTTTTCCTCATAGAAGCGGGTCGCCTCTCGCGCGCTGATACGCACGCTGTCCTGGATCACGGACGGGTCGACGGTCAGGTACTCAACCCGGACCCGGTCGTGAATGCGGTAGCCGTAGACGTGGGCCTCGTCGGTGTGTGCGTTGTCGCGGCTTTTCGCTTCCTCGAAGTGCGCCTGCAATTCCTCTTCCGTCGGTTCCGAGACGCCCTCAAGAAACGCCTTGGCATCGATCACCGAGATCAGAACGCGCGCCTCCTGATTCTGGTCGCGATAGGCGTGCTCGATTTCGGGCAGACTGGCGTTGGCCAGGGCACCGATCTGGTAACCAGCCAACACCATCGTGGCGCTGGCGCGGGCGGCGGAATCGTAGATCGAATTCAAGCTGCGACCGCTATGCTTACGAATCCCGTCCAGCACAATCGCGGACCCCGGTGCCTTCTTGAGGGTCTCCATGATCTGCTCGCGGCCGACCATGATGCCCGTGCGGCGTGCCTCTTCCATCAGCAGATACATCGCCAGGTTACGCTCTTGCGGGTCTTTGGAGAGGATCGGCGGTGTGCGCAGTCTGAGTTGGGCCGTCAGTTCGAAGTCGTTTTGCGCGCGGTTCGTCTGGCTCAGAAAAACAGGCTCGCCGAACGCCTGGCCGATTTCAACGTCTCGCATCTGGCGGCTGCCCTGGGCGCGGCCGATCACGTCGCCGACCAGGAACACGACCAGCAGCAGCGACATGAAGACCAGCAGCAAAACACGGCTATACTTGCGAAAGATTCGACTGATTCTCATACGAGTGTCCTCACGCTATGCGGAGCGAACGCCGCAACCCACCCGGGCGCGGCGGTACAATCCACCGATGATATTGGTTGTCGAGGGGAACACAAGACCCCCAAGCGGTCCGGTATGGATTCGCGTGAGGTAGAATGCAGCGTGTACTTTGTGAGATCGTGACCGCAATAAGGCCCGGCGCGGTTTAACATCGCGGGAGAATGCGGTATAAAATAATGCGTTCTGCCGAGCGGACCATCTGAATTCGGTCGTCCGGAGAACATCACTACCAAGGAGATACGCGTGCGACGGATAGTAATGATGACATTGGCGGCGTTGCTGGTAACCGAGGCGGCCCAGGCACAACGCAAGCCGATAGTTCCAATGGCGGTGGTCAGCGACAGCCAGAAGCTGCGAGGCAAGACCAAGGTTCTCTACCTGCTACGGCAGCTCGATCTGACGAAGGAGCAGCGCGAACACGCCCGCGGTCTGATCGCGACGATCCTCGACACGGGGGCGGAGCACGATTTCTCGCTCGAGCAGGTCTACCAACTGATGGCCGAGGTGCAAGAGGCGAAGAAGGAAGGCGACGACGAGCGCGTCCGGCAGCTCAACCAGCAACTACGCGAGCTGGGCAAAGGCTCCGACAACAACGAAGAGTTCTTCATGAATATGGAGGACGTGCTGACCGACGAGCAGAAGGTAATGCTCAAGGCGGCTCGCGAGCGGCTGGAACGAAACCCCAGCGGGGCGCTGCGCCCGATCGACGTATTCCGGGCGGTTGAAAAACTCAACCTGAGCAAAGAGCAACAGAATTACCTCAACAAGCTGCGTGACAAGTTGCGGCAGTCCCTGCGCGGGGCCAGGACGATAAAAGACAAAGATCGTTTCCAACTGATGAACGGGCTGCTCGAAGCGATCGTTGCCAAGTTGACGCCCGAGCAGCAGGAACAGTTCGGCTTGAGCATCGCGAAGCTGCGTTCGGACCTGGCTTACCGCTTACGGATCATGACGCCGGAAATGGAAGAGGCGTTCAGGGAGAAGCAAAACAGCAAGGCGACCGAGGACTAGTACTCTGCCGCGCCTGAATTGGTGGGCCGCTCGGAAGGTGGCACCACCACGCCGACATGGCCGTACGCTGACCGCCGCCTTCGGCTCGCGAATAATCTGGTGAAACCACTCAAGGAGAAGCTCATGCGTCGCATCTTTGTATTCGGAATCGCTGCATTTTGGTTGGTCGCCGCCTTGCCGGCATCGGCGGGGACGGAGATTCCGGAGGCGGCAATTAACGATAAGGCCAAGCTGCTCGGGCCAAAGAAGGCCGCCTACCTGATGCGACAGCTCGACCTGACCGAGGAACAGGCGGCCAATGCCCAGGGCCTGATCGATTCGATCTTCCCCGGCGACGAGCACGCCACGGTGGATATCAATCAGATCCGAGCAATCTGGAAGGAAATCGAGCAGGCCAAGGCGGCAAAGAATCAAACCAAGATCGACGAGCTCACCCGGCAATTGCAGCAATTGGGCAAAGAGGCCACGAACGATTCCGAATTCTATGACAACCTCGAGTTGCAACTTACCGACGAGCAGAAGAAGAAACTGGCGGCGGCACGGGCCCGGCTGGAGCGGAACCCGAGCGGATCGCTGCGGCCGATCGACTTGATGCGGGCGGCGTGGGATCTCAATCCAACCGACGAGCAGCGAGTACAGTTGCGCGCCGTGCAGGAGGGGATGCGAAAGATACTCTATCCAAACCTGCGACCAAGTCTGGAAATAAAGTTGAAGTTGATCAACTTCATCCACGACGAGACGCGCGCGATCCTGACGCCGGAGCAACGCGTGCAGTGGGATCCGCGGGTCCGCGCCTTGCGTCCGGACCTGATCGACGAGGGTCTGCGCGTCAAGCTGCCGGAGCCTGCCCAGACCGATCCACCAGCCGACGAGTAGCGCAAGCCCGCGGAAGACCAGTGCTCTGTCAACTCTTACTTGATGGGTGGCAAGGGCGTCCCGCCCGTGATTCCTCGGGCATCTAACCCGAGAAGAACACAGCCGAGGGCGGCTGTGCCACATGAACAATCCGTGATAGTCCGCCGACACGTAACGAGAGCCCTGGAAGGGCGGCCCAGCGTCCCTGACGCTCGCGCCGCGTTCACACGGTGGAGCGTGGGTGCCCCACCCTCTCTGAGGGTGGGGGACTGACGAATCCGTTCCTCACCCCTGGAAGGGGTGGGGCACCCGGCCAAATGCGCGGTGTGCTCAAGCCATTCAAGCTACGCATCCGATACAACTGATAGCGCCACAGTCCGGACCGCCGTCGCCCAAGGACGATCCACGATGGTCGTGGTCGGGGCATCCAAGTGTTCGCCGTTGTCGCTCTTCTCAGTTCACCAGGAGGTCGTAACCATGTCACGCACGAGTTTCACCCGCAACGGCATCACTTTGCTTGTCTGTACCGTTTTCGCCGCGTCGTTCGCCGGAGCGCAAACCACCTGGCACGTCGACGACGACGCACCGAATGACCCGGGCCCTGATGATCCGGCCGTCAGCGATCCGCTCGAGGATGGTTCGGAGGAGCATCCGTTCGACGCCATCCAGGAAGGCATCGACGCCGCCACCGATGGGGACACGGTTCTGGTACACCGCGGCTCGTACTTCGGTGAAGGCAACCAGCGGCTCGATTTCGACGGCAAGGCGATCACCGTGCGCTCACAGAGCGGACCGCGCTGGTGCATCATCCGCTGTGACGAAGACGGCTGGGCCGTTCACTTCCAGGATGGCGAGACCGCCGATACCGTCCTCGACGGTTTGCGAATTACGGATGCCTGTGCTGACGAAGAGTCTCTTGCCGCCGTCGCATGCAGCGGCGCCAGTCCGACCATCGTCAACTGTGTGATCGAGGGCAACCACTGCACCGGCCTGTTCTGCTCTAACAGCAGCGCGGTTATCCGCAACTGCACGATCGCGGAGAACACTGACTACAGCGCTTCCGCCGCCGGCGTCGTACTGGCAGGAGGTACTGACACGCTCGAAGACTGCACCATCGCCAGGAACGTCGGCATGAATTGTGGAGGCGTCGCTCTGGTGGGCGGATACGTCACACTTCTTCGGTGTGCGATTACGGGCAATGTCGCGATCCCCTTTGACGCCGGTGCCGGTGGCCTGGACGCTGCCTGTGCTTACGTGACCATCGCAGACTGCGAGATCACCGGAAACGTGGGAGGATCCTGCGGCGGGGGTATTCTCGCCTTTGGCAGCAGCGTGGCAATCACGGACTGCCGGGTCGTGGGAAACACGAGCACGAATTCGGGGGGTGGCATAAGCGTCATCGGAGGCAGTGCGATCGTGCGCCGTTCCGAAATGTCATACAACTACTCAGCAGAGGGAGGAGGCATCGCCGGGTGGGGCAACACCCTTCTGCAGGTCGTCGATTGCACGATCATGGACAACATCGCGCAATCCCGCGGCGGAGGTGTGCACGCCGAATCCGGAACGATGCTGGTTGATCGATGCACGATCGTATCGAACCGATCCCATGATTCCGGGGGCGGACTCAGTCACTACGACAGCGAACTCACTCTCGGCAATTCGGCCATCGCGCGCAATTTCGCCGATGACAGGGGCGGCGGCGTGTATTTGCACGGCGGGACCGCGGCCATTACCAACTGTACGATCACGGAAAACGCCAGCGGCGACAGCGAGGCGGGGGCTGCCATGATCACCTGGTCCGACTCGTCGCTGACAAACTCCATCGTCTGGGGAAACTCGGCCCCGGATGGTTACCAACTGTCGGTGCATCGCGGGCCTACCACCATCGCGTTCAGTGTCATCGAAGGAGGCCAGGACGCTGTGAAAGGCCAGCATCCCCATTCGCTGATTTGGGGCCCCGGCAACATCGACGCCGATCCGCTCTTCGTCGATCCCGACAATGCCGATTATCGTCTCCTGACCGGCTCGCCCGGCCTCGACGCCGGCTGCAACTGCGCGGTGCTGGCAGACGTGGTCGATGCGGATGCTGACGGCGATACGGACGAGTACGTCCCGTTCGACCTCGACGGTGAGAGCCGCTTCTTCGACGATCCGAACACGCCGGACGGCGACGGCGGCATCCCGCCCGTCGTCGACATCGGTGCCTACGAGTTCGGCGGCAGCGACCTGCCGCCCTGCCGGGGCGACCTGGACGGCGACCGCGATATCGACCTCGCCGACCTCACCATCTTGATCGGGAACTATGGCATGACCAGTGGCGCCAGCGGCACCGACGGCGATATGGACTGCGACGGCGACGTGGATCTGGCCGATCTGGGCGCACTGTTGTCAAGGTATGGAGCGAGTTGTTCCTGACGGCACGGATTGCCTGGTGAACTCTGCGTCATGATGGGGCACCCAGCCAACCGCGGCGCCGAGCGCATCTCGCAAAAAATACGACGCCGGTCGTTATGACCGACGTCGTACTCGCCGGGCTCCCCAATCCGCGGCCGCTTGGCGAAGGCGGCCGCGCTGACCCTTTGCGCTTCACGCTAGGTTTCGACGAAACGCTCCTTGAAATCCCGGTAGGCCTCGCACTGCTCGGGATCGGTGCAGCAGACATCGCGAATGTGTTCGTAAAACACGTCCGGCTTAAGGCCGATGTCCTTGCGCAAATGGCACTTCATCGCGATGCGAGGCTGGGTCGTGCCCGTTCCCGTAAGGAGCGAACGGACGAAAACCTGGTTCTTGCCGGCCTGGCACTTCATCTCCTGGTTCAGCTTTTGCTCGAGATCGGTGAGGTTGGCACGCTGCTCCTCAGTCGTGATCGGCGGGCCGAATTCCTCGCCGACGCGCGAGATCAGTTTCTTGCGCGGCTTGGGCTCCGGTTTAGACTTCGATTTCCGCAACAAAGAGGACCACACCATTTCACCAGCCTCGTTTCAATATAACCACCAAGCCGCGCGTATCTTTTCATCGGCGGCTAAGTCGCTCTTAAAGAAAATCGCAACCGCGCACGAACGCGGGCGAAATCCAAGCTCGGCAGACCAGCGCGGAATCGTGAGCGATCTCGCTCACCGTGTCCCGCCGGCTTCCCTGCCGCGACCTCCGTGTCGTCGCAGCTTCGTGGATCGAGGCGTGGCGTGCCGACTCGTGTGATAACACAACGATGTCAACGAGTCCGTGGGAGCCCCGCCGGTCGCCAGCCTTATCCTCTTTATTCTAACGTTTACCGGCTGTCAGATGAAATGCTTTTGGAGAAACTATACCGATCCGTAGCCGTTGGGATGCGCCTGGTGCCAGCGCCAAGCGGTCGCGATGATTTTCTCAAGATCGGTGTAGCGGGGTTGCCAGTCATAATGGTGACGCAGCTTATCGGAATCAGCGTAGAGCTCGGGTGGGTCCCCCGGCCGGCGATCGGTCAACACAGCCGGGATCGCGTGCCCCGCGACCCGCCGTGCCGCCGCGATGATCTCCAAGACGCTGCGACCATGGCCGGTCCCGACGTTGAAGGCCTGGGACTTTCCCTCGGTCAGACGCTCGACGGCGAGCAGGTGCACGTCGGCAAGGTCGTCGACGTGGATGTAATCACGGATACAGGTGCCGTCAGGCGTCGGATAATCGGACCCGAAAATGCCGATCGACTCACGCTGCCCGAGCGCGACCTGCAATACCAGCGGGATCAGGTGAATTTCAGGCTTGTGATCCTCGCCGATGGTCCCGTCGGCGGCAGCGCCGGCGGCGTTGAAGTAACGCAACGCAACCGAGCCCAAACCCCAGGCGGCGGCCGAATCACGCATGATCCATTCCATCGCGAGCTTGGTGGAGCCGTAGGGGTTGATCGGGTCCTTCGGCAAATCCTCGGTTATCGGAAGATCATCGGGCACGCCATAAACCGCACACGAGCTGCTGAAAACGATTCGCTTGATCCGGGCGGGCTTCATCGCTTCGAGCAGGTTGAGCGTGTTGGCGACATTATTGCGGTAGTACATCAGCGGCTGCTGAACTGATTCGCCAACGTTCAAATACGCCGCGAAGTGCATCACCGCGTCGAAGCGGCCGGCGGGCAGGACCCGTTTGAGCTTCTCGATGTCGGCGAGATCGCCCTCGATGAACTCGGCGACTCGGTCGACCGCCTGCCGATGCCCGGCAATGAGATTGTCGTAGACGGCCACTTCATGCCCGGCGGCGACGAGACGCTTGACGCAATGGCTACCGACGTAGCCGGCCCCGCCGGTGACAAAGATCCTCATGCGTTAGTTCCTTCACGCGGTTCAAGTTCGCGCCACACACCGGGTGCCCCACGAGCAAGCCGAGCTTGCCCGTGGCACCCGTGTGCTCAGCGTGCATCATCCGGATTGTCGGGGCGGCGTCAATCGACGACGCGGCCGCGATGACGTTTTACGCCGAGGCGTTGTGAGCGCGGGGCGCGTCGACTACATTCAGAGCGTGACACCTCCGGAGACAACCAGTTCGGAAACCACGGCCCGCCCGGCACCGGTCAAACCGCCCGCGGCGGAGACTCTGACACCCGCGATGCGCCAGTATTGGGAGCAGAAACAGCAGGCCCCCGAGGCGCTGCTGCTGTTTCGCATGGGTGATTTTTACGAGCTGTTCTACGACGACGCCAAGCTGGCGGCCAAGGCGCTCGGGATCGCGCTGACCTCGCGCGACCGGGGCAAGACTCCGCTGGCGGGCATCCCGCACCATGCCCTGGACAACTATCTCGCCAAGCTCGTCGCCGCCGGTTACAAAGTCGCGATTAGCGAGCAGGTCGAAGATCCGAAGCAGGCCAAGGGCGTGGTCAAGCGGGCGCTGGTCCGCATCGTCACCCCCGGTACGCTGACCGACGACGGCCTGCTCGAAGGGACGCAGAGCAACGTGCTGGCCGCGTTGTGCCAGCCCGGCGGCGAGACCGGGATCGCCACGCTCGAGCTGTCCACCGGGCAACTCTATGTCCAACTCTGCGACCAGCGCCGACTGCTCGACGAGCTGTGCCGGATCGACCCGGCGGAGGTTCTGCTGGCGGAGTGGCAGGAGGCCGGCCGACACCCGCTAGAACCCGAGATTCGCGAACGCACCGGTGCGGCCGTAACGTACCGCCCGGCGACCGACTTCAATCCGCACCGCGCCGAGAAGCTGCTCGAAGAGCAGTTCGAGACGCGCGGCCTGATCGGCTTCGGCTTCGAGAAGATCGACGCCTCGCTCCAAGCCGCCGGGGCGCTGCTGGCTTACGCGCGCGAGACACAGAAGGCGGTCATCCGGCACCTGCGGCCGCCGAAGCGGCGTTCGTCCGACGAATTCCTCCTGCTCGATCAGGTCACGCTGCGATCACTGGAGGTCGAACGAACGCTGCGAACCGGATCGCGGGCCGACTCGCTGCTGGCGGCGGTGGACCGAACGCGAAACCCGATGGGCGCCCGCCTGCTACGGCAATGGTTGTGTTACCCACTACGCGATGTCGAGAAAATCCAAAAGCGTCAGCGCCTCATCGAAGTGCTGCGCGGCGAGGACGGACGCCGCACACTGCTGCGCGGCTCATTGCGTGAAATGGGCGACATGGAACGTATGGTTGGCCGGCTCGGCGTGCAACGCACCAACCCGCGCGATTTGCGCGCCCTCGGCGACGCACTTTGCCAACTACCCGCGATGCGCGACGCGCTGCGCGAACTGCGTACCGATGAAAGCGACAAGCTCGCCGAGCGGCTGGAAGGACTCGACGATCTCGCCGACCAACTTACCAGCGTGCTCAAACCAGACGCGCCGCTGACCGTCCGCGAGGGCGGCATCTTCGCCGCCGGGTACAACGCCGAACTCGATCGGCTGCGGTCGATCGGCAGCGACGGACAGACCTGGCTGGCCGAGTTCCAGGCCCGCGAACTCAAACGCACCGGCATCCTCTCGCTCAAGGTCGGCTTCAACAAAGTCTTCGGCTTCTACATCGAAATCACACACACGCACCGCGACCGCGTCCCGCCGGATTATGTCCGCAAGCAAACGCTCAAGAACGCCGAGCGCTACATCACCGACGAGCTCAAGAAATACGAAAGCGAGGTCCTCTCGGCCGAGTCGCGGGCCAACGAACTCGAGTACCAGTTGTTCAACGAGCTGCGCGAAACCGCGACGGCCTACATCCCCCGGCTGCAACAAGCCGCGGCGGCACTGGCAATCGTCGACGTCCTGGCCGGCTGGGCCGAGCTCTCGCTGCGCGAACAGTATTGTCGACCGGAATTCGCCGAAGAACCCGTGCTGGAAATCGAGGAAGGCCGACACCCGGTAGTCGCCCCGGCCCTAGCCGGCAGCTTCGTCCCAAACGACACGAACCTGAAAGCAGTCAGCGATCAGCAATCCCCAATCGTCAATCGTAAATCGTCAATCGTAAATCCCCAATCCCTCGCTCTGATCACCGGCCCCAACATGTCCGGCAAAAGCACCTACATCCGACAGGTCGCCCTGCTGACACTGCTCGCACACTGCGGCTGCTGGGTGCCGGCCAAGCGTATGCGTCTCGGCGTCGCCGACCGCATCTTTACTCGTGTCGGCGCGAGTGATGAGCTGGCCCGCGGACAATCGACGTTCATGGTCGAAATGCTTGAAACCGCCAATATCCTCCACAACGCCACACAACACAGCCTAGTCATCCTCGACGAAATCGGCCGCGGAACGAGCACCTACGACGGCCTGGCGCTGGCCTGGGCAATTACCGAGCACCTGGCCCAACGCGTTGGCTGCCGAGCGCTGTTCGCCACGCACTATCATGAACTAACCGAATTGGGCGAACTGCTCGAAGGGGTTTTTAATCTGAACGTAGCGGTGCGCGAGTACGAGGACCAGGTCGTCTTTCTCCACCACATCGTCCCCGGGGCCGCGGATCGCAGCTACGGGCTCCACGTCGCCAAGCTCGCCGGCTTGCCACACGAGGCGATCGAGCGCGCCAACGCCGTGCTGAACGAACTGGAGAAAACGTTCAACCGTGAATCACAACGCCCGGTGTTGGCGGCCGTCCAGAGACGACGATCCCGCCAATTGCGGCTATTCGAAGAGCCGGAAGAGACTGTTGTGCGGCAACTCCGCGAGCTGACGTCCGAGCAACTCGAATCGGCCTTCGCGCTGGAACTGATCACCAAATGGCGGCGCCTGCTCGGCATCAGTGAGATTGGGGATTGACGATTGGGGATTGGGGATTGACGATTGGGGATTGATTAATCGTTAATCGTCAATCGTTAATCGTCAATGCGCCTGAAACAGCCCGATCTCTGGTTCCTCGTTGCACTGCTGGTCATCACGGCGGCCGGTGCGGTGCTGTTGGCGCAAACCGGCGCCGTAGACCCCGATGCGCGACACCTTAGCTACTTTCGACACTACTGGCAGGCAGCGTTCGACGCGCTGAGCGCGGCCTGCGGCGTCGGAATGCTGACCTACAGCTTCTACGAAGACTACACGCCGCTGGGACGCTGGATTCTGACCGGGCTTGGCGTGGCCGGCGCGCTGCTGTTCGTGGCGGCGGTGACACACGCCGTCGGGCGAACCGTGCGGCACGGCCGCCTTGGCCGTGAGTACGCCGGTCCCATCGTCGCGGTCGTCGCGTTTGTCGTAACGCAAGCGGTTGCCGTCGGCGTTTTCTTGTTGCTGACGGGGTTTGAGCACGCGCCCGAAAACGCCTGGCGTGCGATTGCCGCGTTTTCATCGCTCGGCTGGGGGACCGAAACGCCGGAAGGAGTATTGCAAAGCGGAGCTTTGCGGCTCCCCGCATGGCCGCTCGCGCTGTTGGCGTGGATCGGAGCGCTGGGTTGGCCGCTGTGGCTGTTTGTTGTCCCAGCTTTGTTCAAACGTTGGAGCGGGTTCTGGGTTCAGGCAGTAGCGTCCGCCCCCCGCGGCGGACGTAGGGTTCAGGGTTCAGGAAGCAGGGTTCAGGGTTCAGGGGATCCGAGATTTCAGATTTCAGATGGCCGGTTGAGAACCGGTCGCGCATTGCTGGTAATGGTTGGCGGTTACACCGCTTGGTTGCTGCTGGCGGCGTTGCTTATCTGTGCGTTCGAGACCCCCCGCGGTTCGGCCGGGCGGGGGGAACCGAACGATACGCTCTCCGGCCAACCTTTGGCACCGCGCTACGTTCGCAGTCTGGTGCAAACCGCAGCGGCGTCGGGGGCGGGGATGCCGACCGAGTCGCTCGCGGAACGCGACACCAGCGACGGTACCAAGTTCACCCTCTCCGCGTTGCTGCTGGTCGGCGGGCTGGGCGGATCGGCCACCGGCGGCATGCAGTGGACGCTGTTGCTGTGGGCCCTGGCCGGCGCCGCCGCCGCCCTCGGCTGGCTCGGAAAAGAAAAGGCCGCTACGGATGTTGCCCGCTGGATGCACGCCGGTCTGGCCTGCCTCCTCCTGCTGGTCTTGCTCGCACTGGTCGTCGCGGTGGGACTGCTGCTGATCGAGAACTGGACGGCGTCGCGCTATCAGCCGCCGCCGAGCTTTGCCGACGCCCTGCTCGACGCGAGCTCGATTGTTGCCGGCGGGAACCTATCCAGCGGTCTGACCGAATCCGTCACCAGCCGAAACCTGCTCAGCGGCATCCGACAATCGGCGAACCTCTACCAGTACGGCATGGCCTGGCTAATGTTGGCGATGCTGGCCGGACGATTATTGCCGCTGGTCGTGCTGCGACGACTGGGAAGCGCCCGTCCTGCCGCCGGCAAGTCAAGTTCCGAGGCCGCACAAGCCGATAGCATATAGCGCAATGGTTGCGCTCGGCATCATTCTGGCCCGCGCGGGCAGCAAGGGCCTGCGGAATAAGTGTGTGCGTCCGCTGCTCGGGCGTCCGCTGATCGACTATACGTTTGACCACGCGTTGGCGAGCAATCTACTCACGGCAATCGTGTTGACCACCGATTCCGAGCCGGCCAAACAACTGGCTCGACGCTGTGAAATCGAGATCGTCGATCGGCCCGCCGAGTTGGCGACGGACACGGCGACGGTTGACGCCGCCGCCCGGCACGCCGTCGAAACCTGGGAAGCGCGACATCGGCAAGTCGTGGATGCGGTGGTGCTGCTATACGCGAACATCCCGGTGCGGGCCGACGGCATCATTGATCGCGCGCTTGAGCACCTCGAACGAACCGGGGCCAGCTCGGTCCGCACAGTCGCCCCGATCGGCAAGCACCATCCCGACTGGCTGCACCGGCTCGACAGCGATCGGCTGGTGCAGTTCCGGCCCAACAGCATCTATCGCCGACAGGATCTCGAACCGCTCTATGGTCACGACGGCGCGGCGGTGGCGGTAACGCGGCAGGCGCTTTTCGACGCGCTGCAAACGCCCAACGACGCCCACGCGTTTTTCGGTCCGGATCGGCGGGCAATCGTGCAGCGTCCGGAAGACACCGTGGACGTGGATGAGCCGGTCGATCTGTACGTCGCCGAGGCGGCTCTGCGGACGCGGGTAGACCGAAGCTCCGCTTTGTCGGCAAGTGAGCAGATATGAAATACGATCACGCCGGCCAGTCCGACACGCCTCGCGTGTCGATCGGAGGATGCCTCGTCGGGTCCGGTCAGCCGACCTACGTGATCGCCGAGGCCGGAGTGAACCACGACGGCACGCTGGACAAGGCGTTGCGGCTGGTTGACGTGGCGGCCGAGGCGGGTGCCGACGCGGTGAAATTTCAGGTCTTCCGCGCGGACGAGCTGGCCACCGCGGCGGCCGAGACCGCGAACTACCAGAAGAGCCGCGGGCTTAAGCCCGCGCGGACACACGCGTGCCGGAAGCAGACCCGGGATCAGTCGCAGCGGGAGATGCTAGCGCGGCTCGAACTCTCCGACGATGGATTCCGTCGGGTGCGAACACGCTGTGTTGAGCGCGGGATCGAGTTTCTCGCGACGCCTTTTGGACCGCGAGACATCGATCGACTGCTCGAACTGAAGGTCAACGCGATCAAGACCGCATCGACCGACTTGAACAACGTGCCGCTGCTGCGTAACGCGGCGGAGACGGGGCTGCCGATGATTGTCTCCACCGGAGCAGCGACGGTGGAGGAGATACGAACGAGCGTGGAGCGTCTGCGGGGATGGGACGCCGGGGAGCGTTTGATCCTGCTGCACTGCGTGAGTGCCTATCCGACGCCGCTGGACGCCGCCAATTTGCGCGCGATCGGCGCTTTGCGGCGCAACTTCGGCGTTGTGTGCGGGTTCAGCGATCACACGACCGAGACGCAAACCGGAGCGTGGGCGGCGGCGGCCGGGGCGAGCGTACTCGAAAAACACTTCACGCTCGATCGCGAGGCGCCGGGACCGGACCATGCGATGTCGCTCGATCCGCCGGGTTTGCGGCAATACATATCGTCGATCCGCGACGTCGAGCGCGCCCTGGGCACGGGCGAACTCGGCCTGAGCGCACTCGAGGCCGACGTGCGGGCCGTAGCGCGCAAGAGCGTCGTCGCCGCCCGTGATCTGACAACCGGCACCGTGCTGCGCCTGGAGATGTTGACCGTGAAGCGGCCGGCCGGCGGAATCGAACCGGATCAGCTCGACGTATTGATCGGCCGACAAGTGGCGACCGACGTGCCGCGAGATACCATCCTGAAATGGGACATGATCCAGTGACGAGCAGCCGCGGCGGACGAAAGCGAAAACGCGTGGCGGTGATCACCGGGACGCGGGCGGAGTACGGCCTGCTCCGCTCGACGATCGAGGCGATCGACGCCCATCCGCGATTGGAACTCCAACTCGTCGTGACGGGGATGCACCTGCTGCGCAAGTTCGGCCACACGATCGATGACATCGTCGCCGACGGTTGGCGCATCGCGGCGCGTGTCCCGATGCAAACCGGTCGGGACAACTCCACCGATCAGGCAACCGGCCTGGGACACGGCATCGCGGGAATCGCCGAATTCCTCGAAAAAGCCAAGACGGACATCGTGGTCGTGCTCGGCGATCGGATCGAGGCCATGGCCGGCGCGCTCGCCGCGGTGACGACCGGACGCGTGCTGGCGCACATCCACGGCGGCGATGTCGCGCTCGGGGATTTCGACGAGTCGCTCCGCCACGCGATCACCAAGCTCGCACACGTGCATCTGACCGCGACACGGGAGTCGATGCGACGCGTGTTGCGACTGGGCGAGTCCCGCGAGCACGTGCATTGTGTCGGCGCGCCCGGGCTCGATCGACTGCGAACGCTCCTGGCGGAAGCTGGGCCGCGTCGGCGTTCTCACGCGGCGCTGGTTGTACAACACGCCTACGGACGATCAGCCGCCGTGGAGGAAAAGGTGGCATCGATGATCTTGCGGGCGGTCGCCGAGGCGGATTTGAAGCGGTTGATCGTCTATCCCAACAGCGACCGCGGGCATCGCGGCGTGTTGCGGGCAATCGATCGGCATGTCAAGACGCATCCCTCCGATGATGTGCGGGTGTTCCGTTCGTTGCCGCGCGACGATTATTTACGGACGTTGCTGGACGTTGACGTGCTGATCGGGAATTCGTCCAGCGGGATCATCGAGGCACCGTTTCTCGGAACAACCACGGTCAACGTCGGTCAGCGGCAAGCCTGGCGACAAGTCGGCGGGCCAACGGTCGTCCAGGCCGCCGAGTCGCTCGGGGCGATCCGAGCCGCGCTCCATAGCGCCCCGCGAAAACGACCAAGACGCGGGGGGCGCAGCGTCTACGGCGACGGCACCGCTGGGAAGCGTATTGCGGATATCCTCGCCCGGCTACGGCTGTCGCCGAAGCTGCTCCGCAAACAAATCACGTATTAAAGTATTAACATAACCCGAAGAGCCGCGGACTTCAGTCCGCGCGGCGCCGACGTAGATAGCCGAATACATCCCAATGGCCTACGTCGGCCGCGGGGGGCCGACGCTACAGGGCCCGCGCCGAAGCCCGCCGGAAGTGTCATGGACCGCCACAATTGTTGCATCCGCCGTTGTATCGGCTCGGCGTGATCGTTACGATTGAGATGATGGGGTTGTCCTCGGCAGAATGCACACTTCAATTGCACATGAAAAAGGAGTAGGAAAGATGACGAGCAACACACAACGCACTATCGGCGGGATTACCATGGTGGTCCTCGCGGCAGTTCTCGGCACGATCCCCGTGCTCGCTCAGGCACCGTTCAACCCGGACCTCTACACGATCAACAGTAACGGCGAGGTTATCACCCTGGCCGGGTTCGATCTTCCCGAGCCTCCCCCGCGGATGGGAGGCGGACGTACCGAAACAACGCTGCTTAAAAGCTATTTGAGTTTCGATTATTGGAGCCTGCGAACGCGCGGCGTACGGGATACCGTCGGCAATCTGCACTTTGCCGCCGAGCTGTATGAGTACAGCAATCCGACCAGCAACCTCGACCGCTTCGTAATCAGCCCGGACGGGGAGCTTTTGGAAACCCATCTCGACTGGGCGGGTGTCGGCGGCAAGGCGGTCGTCACAGACGCCAACGGCAACAACGTCTACCTGCGCACGGTTGCCACCGCCTCGGAGCACGGGTGTGTGGATAGTGCTAATTACATACACCTGTTCAGCGCACCCGGCAATATCACCTACGCTAAGCTCGATCCGGCCGGGAACACCGTGATTGACTGGACGACCATCGCCAGCGGTGCCGGGGCGTGGGGCGGTTACGTACAGCCCGTCGTCACCAACACCGACATGCTGGTCGCCACCTGGTATCGCAGCACGGAAGACATCTGCGCCGTGATGAGCACGGACGGCGGGGTAACCTGGTCCGAGATCGTGGTGCTGGTGGACCGTCCCACCAACGAGCAGACGACCATGCTCAAGACGGTCGTGGACGCCGACGACTACGTACACCTCGTCTACCGCAGTTGGAATTTCGATACCAGCGAGGAGCGGATCTACTACACCAAGCTCTGCCCGGACTGGTCGACGGTTTGCGTCGGCGAGACCGTCTTCCGCACAAGCTCCACATGGTACCCGTCCGTCTCGCTCGACGACGCCGGCAACCTGCACGTCAGCTTTGGACCGCGGTATCAGACCGGCACGACGCTGGTCTACACCTGCCTGCGGGGAGACCTGGATCTGGGCGGCGACCCGGCCACGGATGAGACGCTGACCCTCATCCCAGACCAGACCTTCATCACAGACCCCGACTATGTTCGTTACGCGTTAAACGTGCCCGACGAGAACGGCACGGTCCACGTCATCTTTGAAGAGGGCGAGTACGGACGCGATACGGACAAGGATCTCTATTACACACGGTTCGCCTGCCCCGGCGACCTGGACGCGGACGGCGACGTGGACCTGTCCGACCTGGCGATCCTGCTCAGCAACTACGGCACCACCAGCGGCGCCAATCGCTTCGACGGCGACTTCGACGGAGACGGCGACGTGGACCTGAGCGATCTGGCTACGCTGCTCAGCGTGTACGGATCGAATTGCTGACGTAGGTTCTGATCAGCGCAGGTGCCCCATCCCGTTGCGCAGCAGCATGGGGTGGGGCACCCTGCTGTTACGGTACAGGCGGTTAAAGCTATAGGGTGACGTCGGAACCGAGTTTCCGCTTGGCGTATCCCACCAGGTAGACCGAGCCGGTGATGCAGATCAGATCCTCGCGCGTGATGCAGTTGCACGCCGTGCGATACGCATCGATCAACCGCTCCTCGACCATCGCCATCTTGTACGATTTCTCCTGGAAACCGGCGAGAAGTTCGTGGGGGTCGCAGGAGCGCGGCGTGCCGGTGCCGGTGAAGATGACCTTGTCGGCACCAATCTGAAGCTGATCGAGCATACCGTCGACGTCCTTGTCGGCCGAACAGCCGAAGATCACTACCATCGAGTCGTAGCCGATGTTCTGGCCGATCGCCCGCATAAGGGCCCGGATGCTGGCGGCGTTGTGGGCGGCGTCGACAATCGTGTGCGGCAGAGTGCGGATCGTTTCGAGCCGACCCTGGACTTTGACTTTGGCGAGGCCGTCGATGGCGTTCTGCGGTCCGATCTCCAGGCCGCGCTGCTCGAGTGCGTCGACGATGCCGAGCGCGACGCCGCAGTTGTGCGCCTGGTGCTCACCGAGCAGCGGGACCTGGATATGGTCGAAGCGCGTGGTGGGTGTAGTCATGCAGACGCGCGTGTGCGGGCCGGTTATGCGTGAAGATTCGAAACGGTAGCTGAATGCGAGTTCGTCGCCGACGAAGGACAACGAGCAGCCGGTCTTTTCAGCCTGCTCGCGGAGGACACGCTTAACACCAGGGGGCTGCGGGGCGCTGATGATCGGTATGCCCGGCTTGAAGATGCCGGCTTTTTCCTCGGCGATGGCCTCGAGCGTCGTGCCGAGCTGAGCCATATGATCGTAGCTGATGCTGGTGATGCCGCAGGCTTCGGGCTTGATGACATTGGTCGAGTCGAGCCGCCCGCCTAGTCCGGTCTCGATGACGGCGATGTCCACTTTGCTGTTTGCGAAGTGGAGGAAGGCGGCGGCGGTCATGAGCTCGAAGAAGGTGGGGTTGTCTTTTGAGAGCCTCTCGGCAACCGGAGCGATCTTTGCCATCAGCCTGGCAAATTCGGCTTCGGTGACGAGCGTGTTATCGATGCTGATGCGTTCACGGAGGTCGAGGAAGTGGGGCGATGTGTAGAGCCCCGTCCGATAACCTGATTGATTCAATATCGCGGCGACCATGTGGGCGGTTGAGCCCTTGCCCTTGGTGCCGGCGATGTGCACGCTCTTGAAATGTCTGTGCGGGTTGCCCAGACCGGCCAGGATTCGTAACATCCTGGAAAGATTGAAGTTAGACGAATTATAGCCCACCCGGACCATGTTCTCATAATTCGTCTTGGTTTTCAGGAACTTCAGTGCTGCACGGTAGTTACGAATCTTTGTGACCGGAACGGCCGTCCGGGCGCGCTTGGTCCCGGACCCGGTCCTAGTGGCCTTTCGGGATCGGCTCTCTTTGGTTACCGTGTTTCCCATAATGACTAAGATACCAAAAAGTTGCTCGCCGTCAATATCCTACACCGATTGAAGCCTAGCGGTTCACTACCTATGTGCAATTTAACTCTCTTTATATTCTATTGTTACGTGACCGACGATATTATGAGACGCCGACAAATGATTGGGATTACTGGCGGCGGCCAATTGCCGGTGTCGGGTACGGTAACTAGTATTTTGTTTCACAAATATGTCAACTATAGGGAAACCGCGAAGACTATGGAAAACCGCGAAGAGCCGCGGGCTTCAGCCCGCGCGGTCCTTCGGGAAGGGGAAATTCTACTCCCCGCAGCGCCGCGCGGACTGAAGTCCGCGGCTCCGCGGGGTGAACCCATCAAAGCAACACTGACGGAGCACCAGCAAAGTTCTCGCGAGCTTATGTAAGGTCGACGGTCAACATGCGAATTGTGAACGTTCAACTACCCGAACGGGCGTATCCGATCTTCATCGGCAAAGGAACACGCCGACAGCTCGCGAACCTGGTTCACGAATTGGGAGCGGGTACGCGAGTGGCGGTCATCGCCGACCAGCAGGTGGCCGATTTGCACCTTGAACGTGCGATCGAGGGGTTGGAAACATCGCCGACCGTCATGCCCTTTCCCGCGGGCGAATCGAGCAAGTCGCTGTCCCAGGTGGAGCGGCTCTATGGCGAACTGGCAAACGCCCGGATCGCCCGCCTTGATCTGATCGTGACGTTGGGGGGCGGGGTGGCGGGCGACCTGGGCGGTTTCGTCGCCGCCACGTGGATGCGCGGGGTTCGCTTCGTACAGATGCCGACGACGTTACTGGCGGCGATCGACGCGTCGATCGGGGGCAAGACGGGCGTCAATCATTCCGCGGGCAAGAACCTAATCGGCGCGTTTCATCAGCCCATGGCGGTGCTGGTCGACCTCGACTTTCTCGAAACGCTGCAACAGCGGGATTATCTCGCCGGTCTGGCCGAGAGCATCAAGCACGCGGTCGTCCGCGATCAGGCGTTGCTGGAATGGCATGAACGGCACGCGGATGAGATCGTCGCGCGCGAGCCGGAGGTCCTACAAGAGCTGATCGCACGTAACTGCGCGATCAAGGCGGAAGTTGTGGCCCGCGACGAACGTGAAGAGAACCTGCGGATGATTCTGAACCACGGGCACACGATCGGTCACGCGCTCGAGCACCTGCTCAGTTACGAGTTGCGGCACGGGGAGTGCGTGGGGTTGGGAATGATCGTTGAGAACGAGTTGGCGCGCCTGCGGGACATGCTCGCCGACGAGACAGCGGAGCGTGTCGCCGAGCTGATCGAACGGCTGGGTCTGCCGACGCGTTTGCCGCGGGCGCTCGCGGCGGAGGAGGTTGCCGCCGCGTGTCGGCTGGATAAGAAGCTTCGCCGCGGTGCGGTGCATTTCATTCTGCTGAAGGCACTGGGGGTGCCGGAGCGGGTGGCGGACATTTCGGATGACGAAATAGCGGCGGCGCTGCGCGTCGTGCAACCGCTTTAGTAGCGGCCGACCCCCGTGTCGGCCGTAGGCGAGCTATCGGCCTCCGCGCACCGACGGCCGACAGAGGCGTCGGCCGCTACGTTGGGCGCGAAACTCCACTGGCGGAAACGGCACTAGCAGCGTGGGATATTTCCGCCACAATGAGCTGTATGCCGAACGTTGAACCCGTGTCTGTTGAGGTGATCGCTCCCCCGCCGCCGGTGGCGTCGCGCAACGTACGCCTGTTGTGCGTGATTGCACTCGTCGGGTTCGCGTTCTTTCTCGCGGTGATCGGCGCTCGGGCGATCAACAAGTCGAGCCCCGATTTCGAGTACTTCTACCGCGCCGGTGCTCACTTGCTGGCGCGTGGAGAACTCGACCACGGGTTCGATCGGCTGCCCAGCGGGGAAATCGAACTCCGCGGCACAATCGAGTGGTACCTGCCGTGCGTTTCGCGCTTCATAACGCTGCTGGCGTGGCTGCCGTACGGCGTGGCGGGTTCGATCTGGCTTACGCTGAACGTGATTGCGCTGTTCACGGTACTCGCGCTGCTCGGTAGACATCTGACGGGCCTGCCCCGACAGGATTGGCCGGTCACGCTGCTTGTGCCGGTGCTGATGCTGGGGTTGTTTTGGTACTGGGAGTTTCGACTGAACCAGATCGACAATTTCATGCTACTGCTGGTAGTGGCGAGTTTCGTGCATTGGCAGCATCGGCAGCGGAAACTGGCGGGTTTCTGGCTGGGGCTGGCGGTGTTGCTCAAGGTTACGCCGATGCTGCTGGTGGTCTGGTTCGCGCTCAAGCGGGAGTTCAAGACGGTTGGTGTGGCCCTGCTGACAATCGTGCTGGCCGGACCGGTGGCGGACGTGATCGTGTTTCGGCCGGCGTATACGCTCGATGCGTACCAAACGTGGTTTCACACGGCGGTGATCCGTGGTTCACAGCGTGGATTGATTCTCGATCAGCGGGAGATGGATTGGCGCAACCAGGGGCTCGGCGCCGTAGCGAGCCGCTGGCTGGCCCCGACCAACTACGCGCTGCACTTCGATAACGATCCGCGCATCCGGACATACAAGAAGCCCGCCACCATGAACGTTGCCGAGTTGCCGCGCGCAACGATCGCGACGATCGTGCTCGCACTGGTCGGACTGAGCGCCGCCGGGCTGCTCTGGCTCGCGCGGCGGCCGGCACGCGATTTGAACCTTTGGCAACTGCGCGCCGAATGGGCGCTGTTTCTGGTTGCGATGTTGTGGCTGATGCCGGTGTTGCGGCGTTATCACTTGATACTCCTGCTGCCGCCGATGGTGGTGCTGGCCTCGGCGATTCACTATGCCGGCATGCGTCGCGCGTGGACGAAAGCGGCGCTGTCGTGTGTATGCGGTGTGGTTCTCTGTCAATTGCTGGTCCTGTCGCGGATCATCCCGGAAGCGGGGGTTTTGCGCTGGTTTGATGGGATTCTCGGCCCCGAGCGGGTCGCCGCGCTGGGCCGGGCGCTCGATGCCGGCATCTTGGAAGCATCGGGAGTCTTGCTGCTGCCGGTGATCTTGCTGGCGGTGCCGCTAATCGTGCTCCTGCTCCGGTTGGCGGGCAACCCGAACACGCTGCCGAAACATGTATACGCGCCGCCTCACCCGGCTCGACAAGCTCAATCGGCCGATGGCAAATCGACAAGGGGGGCTGACACCGTTGTCGCGCGGACCTGAGACAAGACGTCGTCGGCCTTGGCTGCCGGTCGGGTTAGGGGTGCTGCTGGCGGCGGTCGGCGCGGTGTCGTTTACGCAGGCGGCCAAGCTCGACTACGACTTCCACCACTTCTATCAGGACGCGGCGTACGTCCGGCAGCACGGCCAACTGAACCCGGACCTGGATAATCCCGAGCGATCGCGGCGTCGCCGGTTGCCGTTCTACCTGCCGGTAGTGGCGCTGCTGTTGTCGCCGCTGACGGTCGGCGGTGTGCAACCGGCGGCGGGATTGTGGACGCTGGCGCAGTTGATCGCGTTGACGTACAGTCTGAAAGTGCTGGCCGACTGGGGCCGAGCGCAGGGCTCGCGCGCGCCGCCAATGGCCGCGCTTGTCATCGCGACGTGTGTTGCGCTTCCGGCGATTTACGAAACGGCGCGATTCAACCAGGTGAGCTTCTTTGTGCTGGCGCTCGTGCTGGCGGGCGTAGCTTCGCTCGAGCGGCGTCGACCGATGCGGGCGGGTATCTGGCTCGGGCTGGCGACGGTGTTCAAGCTGCTGCCGGGAATCTTCGCGCTGTGGCTGGTGTTGAAACGTCAATGGACCGCGCTTGGGACGCTCGCGGTAACGGTGGTTGTAGTCGCGCTGTTGCCGCCGCTGTTCGTCTTCGGACCGCGTGATACGGCGAAGTATCATCGCCAATGGTGGGACTATAACTTTCACGGTCCGGCGGCGCGTGGGATGGTCGCTGCCGATCTGCGCGCGCACTTCGTCGACCATCGCAATCAATCAATCCCGGCGGTGGTTGCTCGTTTTTGCTGGTCGGAACATCCGCACGGGGCGGCATTTCAGCCGGTGACGCTGGATGAACTCACCTGTCGACGCTTGTCACAAGGAATAACGATTCTGTTGGCGATTGTGCTGATCTGGTTGACCCGGCGTTCGATCCCGCGCGGGATGGACGTGTTAGACGCGAAGGTGCGAGATCGTTTTCGGATCGAGGTTGCCGTTTATTTGCTGGCGATGCTGGTGTTTTCGCCGCTATTGCGAACTTACTACCTGGTGTGGGCATTGCCGGCACTGGTGTTATTGGCACGCTTTGCGCTGGATGAGCGTACGCGCTTGCCGCAAAGGCTGGGCCGGATTGGTTTGGCGCTGTGGCTGTTGGGGATGCTGGCCTGGGTCTCGAACACGGCTCGCACGGGCGGCGTGCATTTGATCGTGCTAATCGCGTTGGCGGGGATCCTGCTGGGGCTTGGTAGTGTATCTTCCGCTTATACCTCTCGGAAGATCAAACAAGCGTTGTGACCGCCGAAGCCGAACGAGTTGTTCATGGCCGTCCTGACACGGGCGTCGCGGGCGACGTTGGGGACGTAGTCCAGGCCGGCACACTCGGGGTCGACATTATCGTGGTTAAGAGTAGGTGGAATGGTGTTGTTTTGGATCGCCAAGATGCAAGCGATGGCCTCGATGCCGCCGCTGGCACCGAGCGTGTGTCCGATAGCGCTCTTGGTGCTGCTAATGGCCAGGTTGTTAACGGCGGAGCTGAAGACCTTCTTGACGGCCACGGTCTCGGCGATATCGCCCAGGGGGGTGCTGGTGCCGTGGGCGTTGATGTAGTCAATCTCGTCGGGATTGAGCCGGGCATCTTCCAGGGCGGCGGCCATGGCGCGGCTGGCACCGAGTCCCGTCGGATCGGGTTGGACCATGTCGCAGGCGTCGCCGGTACCACCGAAGCCGATGATTTCGGCGTAGATTTTCGCGCCGCGGGCCTTGGCGTGCTCGTACTCCTCAAAGAGCAGGACGCCGGCGCCTTCGCTGAGCACGAAGCCGTCGCGATCTTTGTCGAACGGCCGGGAGGCGCGCTCGGGCTCGTCATTGCGGAAGCTGATAGCCTTCATCGCGGTGAAGGCCGCCAAGCCAAGCGGGGTGAGTGCGGCTTCGGCACCGCCGGTAATCATGAGATCGGCGCGGTTCTGTCGAATCACGTTGAAGGCGTCGCCCATGGCGCTGCCGGCCGAGGCGCAGGCGGTTGCGACGGCGGTGTTGATGCTCTGGAAGTTGAACTCGATCGAGATATGCCCGGAGCCGGCGTTGGCCATCAGTTTTGGGATGGTGAAGGGCGAGACGCGGCCGGGGCCTTTGCTGAGTAACCGTTTGTGTTGGATTTCGAGTTCCCGGAGGCCGCCGATGCCGCTGCCGAGGATGACGCCGGCGCGGGTCGGGTTGAACCGACCGTTTTCGAGCCCGGCATCAGCCATCGCCATCTTGGCGGCGCCGAAGCCGAGCTGGGCGAAGCGGTCCATGCGTTTGGCAACGCGGTGCTCGATGAAGTCTTCGGACTTGAATTCGAGGCACTCCCCGCCGATGCGGACGGCAAACGGCTCGGGGTCGAAGCGGCTGACCCGGCGAATGCCGGAGCGGCCCGCGATGAGCCCGTCCCAGAGAGCGGTCACGGATACCCCCAGGGGGGTAATTGCGCCCACCCCGGTTACCACGACCCGACGATCGCCCATGAGTTCTTCCCCGTCGGTCGGCTAATTGCTATCGAGGTGGTCTTTGATGTAGTCGATGGCCATGCCGACAGTTTGGATTTTCTCGGCTTCCTCGTCCGGGATGTTGATCTCGAATTCCTCCTCGAACTCCATGACCAACTCGACGGTGTCGAGCGAGTCGGCGTTGAGGTCGTTGACGAAGGAAGTCTCGCGGTTGATCTCCTCCTCCGCCACCCCCATCTGTTCGGCCACGATCTTCTTAACCTTGCTTTCGATTTCTGCGATTTCGGGCACGTGCCGTTCCTCCACGAAGGGAAACCGAGACCCTTTACAAAACGTCTCCTGCCGCCACGCCACCGGAACCCGTTTCCAACCGGCTTCGATGCGGCAACTTACATTCCATACGCTGGACGGCACGCCGGCATCGGCGTATGCCCCGTCCCTCGTCGACGAAACACAGTGATTCGGCCACCCGCCGAATCGGAAAGAATACTAATCAATCGCGCGGCAATTGCCAAGTCCCTTTGTCTTGGTCAAAGCGGAACTTATCGTCGACGCGCGGGTATGGCAAGTCCGCTGTGGTCCATCCCGCTCTGAGTGGTGCATGACGCCAGGGGCAGCTAGTGCTCTGCCACAGTTGAATTGACAGGTACGAGCGGTTTGGGTGCTTGGGTGCCATGGCCAAGCGAAGCGCGGCCATACTGATCCCGTATCTATATGATCATGCGCGATCATGCAACAGAGCCGGGCCGTCCCCGGCCCGGAAACCGGCGTGGGGACACGCCGGCTCCGCTGTGCGGGCTATCAACGTGACCTACGTGCCCGGCTGAACGATTGTTCGAACGCCCGCGAGGTTGTCGCCGCGCCGCCGAGGCTGCGAAACCAGCGGGTTGTTCAACCATGCCCAGACCTCCGCCAGCTCATTTCTATCATCCGGCCAGCGAAGATATTTCTTATGAATCGCGTCGCAGCCGCCGCAAACCCATAACTGTGTATCTTTCAAACACCATTCCCAGAGCCCGCCGAGGAAGCCCGGTGCCTCGGCCCGGTTTCTCAGCTTCAACGCCGCCAGCAGCCACTGGTCGACCGTCGGCAGGTCGCGGCCGGTTCGCTCGCGCGCGACAGACCGCGCATCACGCTCCACCCGCTCGCCCGGCTCCGCGGCTTCTATGTAGAAAACGTACCAGCGACGCTCATTCGGCGACTTCAGCGCTTCCAGCGACAGGGCATGGCCAGCGGCATCATCCGCCACCGGCCGGGCCTGATTCGCCGCCGCGATGTCGTCCCATAGCCGATCGCTGGGCGGCACGTTGACCAGCAGCAGCGTACGGCCGTCCCGCGTCAGGAATTCGGGATAGTCCAGATCATCGTTGCGCTGCGTACTTTCCTCGTATCCCCCCGGATTTCGCCAGCGCGGCGGCAAACGTTCCATTGCCGCTTCGAGCCGCGCTGCCGACTCGAACAACTCCCGCAATTCGAACGCGCTCGCCAACGCCCGCGTCTGCTCGTACGTCTGATAGGCCGCCTCGAGCTTGCCATCCAGATAGTTCCGTTCGATATCGTCCGCTACGGCCGAGACGTAACTCCGCACGCTCGCCAACACGCCGGCGAGTAACCCACGCAGCTTCCCGGCGTTTTCCTCCGCCGGCCGCCAAGCGTTACCGAGCAGTTCCAGCGCAAACTCGCCCGATACCGCACCCGCCCCGCCCTTCAGCGCGAGCCGAATTGTGACGGAATCCGCCGCACTACGCTCACTTACCTCCACCTGCTCGATAATCCCGGCCAGCACCGGCAAGGGGGGATTCGTGCTCACGAGCGTTTCCGGCGGCGCGATGACGGACAGCAACGTTCGAAGTCGGCCCGCGCGCGGCTGCGACAACGTGCCGGCGGCAAGCTCGGCGGGCCAGGCCGGCTCCGACGGTGTCACGGATTCAACCGGCTCCGGTTCAGGGGGCCCCGGCGTCGGGAACAGACGCTCACGCCATGCTGACGCCAACTCCAATCCCGCGATACCCTCCTCCGTCACGTCCGGCGCCAATTCCAGCGTTTGGCCCGACTCGTCGCGGGCAAAGAGTGTCGCCGCGAACGCGTCGTCCGGCTCAAAATAAAGTTCCCAGTTCGGCGGTGTCCGGTCGGCGGGAAGTTCCGCGACCGCCTGTGTGTATGCACGCCGGAGCCGTTCCAACGCTTCGGCAATCTTCTCTCGCGTGTCGGGCTCCACCGGTGTGGGGGCGGGAGGAGAAACCACCGGCGTAACGACAGGACCGGCGGGATGCCGATGCTCCCCACCCCCCGTGCTACCCGGTTCGGGACCGCCCCGCGTCATATACCAGCCTACGCCGACAGTCACTACAACCACCGCGGCGGCAATCGCGATCGGCACGCCGACTCCCCGCGGTCGCGGAAGCGCTTCGTATCGCTCAGCCAGCTCGGTCGTGGTGTCCTTATGTTCCTGGGTGGCCAGAGCGTTAGAGTCGATCGTCTTGATTCGCCTTACGAACGATCTTGTCCGTCGCCCGCGCTGCTCCAAGTCCGACGAGAGGCTTTCGAGTTGCGTGGACAGGGCCGCGCGCCGGGCGGCGATTTGCTCCCGGCTCGCACTCTCGACCGCGCGCAGCCGCTTTTCAACCGGCGCCGGGATCGATACCTCCTTCAACAGCGCGACCGTGTCTTCGTATGCGACCGTGAGCTGCTCCTGCCGCAACGCCGTCTCGACGGAGGCGAGTTTCGGCAGCCACGCTTCGAGTTCGGCTGCCGCCGCAGCTAGCTCGTCGTGACGGGTTTGCAGCTCAGCCGAGAGCGGTACGCCGGCTTGTGCGGCAGTGAGATGTTTCATTGCCGCGGTATGATCCGCCGCTTCCAGCGCTTTGGCGGCGTCCTTCAGCGCTGTCTCTGCTTCTTTGACGGCCCGCGCGCGCCGGGCCTGCTCGACTTCCGCAACACGGCCACGCAGTTGCTCAGCCCGTTCGATCGCCCAGACCGGCAACGTCTCCGCCGCATCGCTCATCTCATCGAGCAAACGCGTCGCCGCTTCCGGTTTGCCGGCGCGTAGCGCCGCATCCACGGCGGCGAAGGATTCCAGGATCTTGCGGCCCCGAACCGTGTCCTGGCGCAGTTGCTCGAACCGCTCACTCAACCGCGGCTCGGCATCCGGCGGCAACTCCATCCTGCTCAGCAGAGTCTCGGCCTTATCGATCTGGGAGCGGGCCAGGTGCTCGGCCACCTGCTCGAGCCACTCGCGCAGCTTCCGCAGGCGTTGTTGTCGATATTCCTCACGACCCTGTTCGATTTGCTCGCGCAGCGCCGAGAAGCGTTCAATCACGGCTCCGGGCAGACCCTGCGTTTCAATCGCATCCAATTCGGCCGCGGCCGCGTCGAAATCCTGCTGCCCAAACCGTCGCTCGGCCGCTTCAAAACGGTTCGCGGCTTCCTCATAGTGCGTGGCGGCGGCATCCAGCCGCGCGGCCCGCGCCTGGTCGGCTTCGTCGAGCCGTGATGCCAGGGATAGGACCATGCTCAACAGATGCCGGCACTGCTCGACGTCGCCGGTCTGATACGCGGTCTCCGCCAGCGCCAATGATTCGAGCGCATCGCCGACCTGGGCCTTCTGGATCTGCTCGATGACCTGCCGGCAACGTTCGGCCAACTCGGTCAGTTGCTCCCGCAACGCCGGAGACATCTCCTCATCAAGCAACTCGCGTACAGCCGTCAGCGCGTCGTCGGCCTCGCCCCGGCGAAGCTGCTCTTCGGCCGCGTCCCGGCGTTCCAGCAATTGCCGCAACTGCTCACACGTCCCGGCCAACTCGCTTCGACACTCGATGATGTGCGGGTCCTGCGTGTCGAACGGCAGCATCGCCAGCGTTTCTTCCGCCGCCGCCAGATCCGCGCGCTCCAGCGCCGCCTCAACCTCGCTGATAATCGCGAGGTGTTCTTCGTACCGCCGCTTCTCGGTCTCGATCTCCTTCGAGAACGTCTCGGCCGCGCCTCGCAGTGAATCCGTCAGGTTGGCCTCCGCGAGCAGCTTGTCGAGCCGCTCCAGCGCGGCGGTCAGGTTGCCTTCACCGAATTCACTCCTGGCCGTATCGAGCTTGTCGCGCTGTTGCTTGTAGCGCGCCGCCCGGCTGTCGACTTCCGTCAGGAGTTCTTCGGCTTCCTTCGCGTGGACTTTGCTGGTCAGTGGGTCGTCGAGCAGGCCGGTCAGGATCATCCGCGCCTCGGGGAACTCCTCGCGTGCCAACGTCTCGTGTGCCAACGCGAAATTCGCTTTGAACAGCTCGTCGGCCTTCTCCAGAATGTGTCGTTCGTGCTCGTCGCAGAGCTGTTCGAGCTCGACCACCCGCTCCCGCAGCGGGTCCGCTTCTTCGAGAGAGTCGCCGACTTCCGTGGCAATCGCGCGGGCCTGCTTCAGTTGACCGCTTTCGAGTGCCGCGTAGCCCTCATTCAGACGCGCCTCGATCGCCTTGCGGGCGGCTTCGATTGCTTTGACGTGCTCGACCTCGGTGATGCACTCCGACAGCCGTGCCCGCCACAACGCCGGCAAAGCCGGGTTCTCGCCCCATGGGCCCACACTGGTCAGAAATGGGTCGTATTGCTCTTGTGCGAGCAGTTCAAGCGCTTCGCCCAGGACTTGAAGCGCCTCCGGCCACTCGGCGGGCACGTGCTCGCGGGCCGCCTTTTCCGCCGCCGCGAAGTTGGGAAAACGCTCACCCGGCTCGTTGGCAAGCAGGCGGTAAACCAGCGCGGCCCACGCGAGAATCGGCTGGTCGGCGCTGATCGCCGCCTCGTTGCTCTGGCGCTCGAACGCCTCGGCCCATTCCTTCCGTTCGTCCTCCAGGGGGTACGGCTCGGGCACGAAATAGCCGAACAGTTCTGGGGCCGACAGCTCCGCCCCCAGCGGATGTACTCCCGTGGCAAGCTGGTACAGGACAACGCCGAGCGAGAACTGGTCCGACGTTGGGTTCAGCCGCAAGCCGCCCGCCAGTATCTCCGGCGCGAAGTATGGCGCGATCCACGCGTCTTCCCGTTCATCATCGTCCCCCAGCAACACCCACGATCCCGACAGGCCGCGCTCGACCGTCTCGTCATCGGAGACTGCGTCACAGGCAACGCGACGCCGCTCTTCGCGTCCGCAGATCACCTCAACCGCGGAAGCGATGCCGAAATCCGTCAGCTTCACGCGTCCGACCCGGTCGATCAGCAGCGAGCGGAGTTGCAGGCCCCCGTGGATCATCCGCTTCGGCTCGACCGCCGCCAGGCCGCGCAGCACGGACCACGTGATCCACCACAGCGTGTCTATGTCCGGGCGTTCGTCGGCCGAGAGGATCGCCCTGAGATCAAAGGGCGTCGCCGGCTCGTGTTCGATCAGCAAAATCCCGTCTTGCTCGCGGACTTTGCCCGTCGGACACAGGATCGCGTCGCAGCTTTCGGCCGGCGCGACCTGCTTCGCGACGGTATCCTCGATCCGTTTGACAAAAGCGGCGCGCTTCTCCTCCGTCAGTTCGGAGGGAATCCGAACCGCTCGCACCGTTGTCAACGTGTTTTGAAACGGTTGAAATGCCAAAGTCTATCCCGTGGAGCCCTCACGCGGACCGTGCTCTGACCTTGCCGGATGCTCACTTTACCCGCGACCGCCCCAAGGCTCCATGCCTCGACGAAGCGATTGACGCCGACCGTTCGAGCGATGCTCCATCACGAGCGGTGAAAAATGAGCCGAAAAAAGCCGGAAATTGTCCCTAAACATCCCGCGGTGCCGCATTGACTTCCCTGCCGCCGGCGACGATAATTATGACACAAGGCCGAACGGAGACGTCCCCGCTTATTTGGTCCTTAGCGAAACAGCGTTTGTTTCCATCGGGTCCGATCCTCGGCGCAGCAAGGTTTATGTTTCATGGCTACCGGTACAGTAAAATGGTTTAATGACACCAAGGGATTTGGCTTTATCCAAATGGATGGCGGTGAGGACGTATTCGTCCACCAGACCGCCATCGTCGCGGAAGGTCACCGAACACTCAGCGAAGGCCAGCGTGTGGAATTCGAGGTGACCCAGGGCGAGAAAGGACCCAAAGCGGAGAACGTCAAGGCCGCGAATTAAGCAACAAAGCAAAGCAACTGTAACGAGCGGGGCGGCGTCGCAAAACGGAGCCGCCCCGTATTCATTCCGTCAGGATCTAATGCTCTGTCGCTACTCGATTGATGATGTGGCCCATGGCTTTAGCCGGCGGCGGAAGCGCACGTCTCGTTCGGAGTTGGGCCAGCCCGACGACGCTATGGTCGTTGCCCGGCGGTAATGGGGTTCAGACCTCGATGTAAATGGGCCGTCCGCACCGGACGAAATCATATGCCGCGTGCGAGACGTCGGGGGTCTGGGCGACGCGAGTCGCCCGGGCGATATGAGTCGTCCAGACGTCGCGAGGCGTTTGGATCCTCGGGGTCGTCCGAACGTCGCGAGACGTTCGGGCGTCCCGGCGAAGCGTCTCGTGCGCCAGCACGCACGGATAGTTGGGCCGATCGAAAATGATCCAGCCGGGTCCGGTGTACGAACGAGCGTGACCTGCTGCTCAGGGTTTACAAACTGCTTCTTTCCACTCCAGAGAGCACCGCGGGAGGAGCAATGCGGTTAAGGTATGTCCAGACCGTTGTGCAATTGGCCGGAAAAGAGGCGTGAAAACGCAAAAAAGATCTCGGAACGCCCACTTGACGGGCAGATACCTTTCATGGATAGCGTCGGGCCCCCCCCCCCCCCCCGCCCGCGCCCGCGGGGGGGCGCGCCCCACGCCCCGCGCGGGGGGGGCCCCCGCCGCTACGTGTAGTCCAGGCTGTGGTAGCGCCAGAGTCGTTGCCGCTCCACCGCATCGGGCAGCGTCACCTCGCACGACGGCAGGGGTCGCCAGAGCAGGTCGAACCGCCAATTGCGGGTAAAGCCGTTTCGCCGTGCAATTTCCGCCTTGGGGTCGTCAGCCGTCATCGCCCAGCGCACGGGCCGATATCCGTGCTGTTGTGCAAAAGCGATGGTCGCGCGGCACAACTGGTCCACTCGGAACGGCTCGCCGTCACGTGCCGCGTGCTCCATAATCTCGACACGCGTGGTCTTGCTGTGAAGCTGCCCGATTCCCAACACGGCATACGTGACCAGAGTGCCCGCGTCGTGCATGAGTAATAACTTGAACGAGTACCGATTGCGGTACGGATGTACGCTCAGCCAGTTTTTCAGTGACCGCTGCCGGCGACACACGAACCCGCCGTACCAATCCGAGCAGGCCGTTTGCCACAACTCGTCGATCCCCGTCCAATCGACGCCGGGATCGTCCGGATCAAAGAATTGAACCGGATCGTCCGGTTCGGGTGTACTCGGCGTTTCCAGCAGCCACGCGGAGATTCGCATCGCCGACGCAAACCCGTTTCTCCGGTACCATCGATACGCCGGCGAGGTCTCGTCCTCGCGAAATACCGTCGCGATCGACGCCAACGCCGGCTCGTGAGCATAAATCGCATCCTGCATCAGCGACCCGATCCCCCGACCCTGGAACTCCGGCAAGACACCGACGGTCGTCTGATGAACTGAGGGCACGACGCACCCCGATCGTACTTGCCACCAGCGCGGCTCCAGCGGGATCGCGCCGACCAGGCGCGAACCCCGCCAGGCCGTCATCGCGCTCATCTTCAGGCCGTCCCACGTCGCCGCGTCGCGTGCGTTAAACCCCATCTCCTCAATAAAACGCAGTACCGCCTCGCGATCACCCGGCCGCGAAAGCCGAATCTCCACGCCGGCATCGGCGGCAGAGCGAGGTTGACGTCCGATTGCCGCGACCGTTAACTGACTTGCGTCCATCGTCATTGGCAACTCCAGACCGGGATTTTTCCCGACCCTATTACGCGACCGGCAATTCCGGCGTCCACTTTTGAACGGCTACTGCCGACAAAAGCTTCTCCCGTGGCGGCGCGGTACATACCCGCGTCTCCTTCCGGTTCACACAAATCTGCACTTCGTAGTCGATCGTGTAATCGATCCACGCCTCCGGCAAATACCGCGGGTACCGCACTTCCTGTCTCTTCCAGAAGTGCCGCCGCGACCGGATTTCAAAACCCGCGGCCTCAACCGCGCGGCGCATCTCGCGCACTGATCGGCGATTCAGCAGATAGGCCAAGTCCGCAAACGTCGTGCTCTCGGAGTTGATCGGGCCAAGCTCGCGTGGAATCTCCCCGAACCGCTTCACGACGTTGCGGTAGTAGACCTGTACGAGATCCACCTCGCGGAACAGCAAATGCGCGAACGGAATCCCAATCGCCGCCCACAGATGCGCCCCGTAGCGCGACCGAAACGGATGCCAGCGATTCAGCAGCAACCCGTCCGGCCTCAGCACCCGCCGCAGTTCCCGAAACGTTTGCCCCGGATCGTCCACATGTTCGAGCACGGACGAGTTGATCACCACGTCGCAGGTGTCGTCCGGCAGTGGGATTCCGCCGTCGGGTTCGAGCGGCAGAAACTCGACCGCCAGCCCCCGCGTCCGCGCGAACTCCCGAGCCCGTCCCGCATCCAGCTTGCAATCCACGCCGATCGTTCGTCGAGGCCCTTGGGCGGCGTAGTAAACCGTTTTACCTCCGCCGCCGCAGCCGAAATCCAATACCACCTTGCCCGCCAGATCGTTGTAGCCGTGAAACTGGTCGTACACGACCGCCCCCGCGCGCATCGAATACTCGAACGTTTCCTCCGCCGACCGCATCATGCTTTCAAAATACTGGTTCCGCGGCCCGAAGAAGCGATTGAGCAGCTCGATCAGACGTTGTGCGAAATTGGTGTTCATACCTGTCGGTTTCACCCGCGCTGATTCACGTTGATCGGAACGTCGCAGTATTGATGATTATCGGTAGCCCACGTGGCTCAGCTAAAACCGCCCGTTGCCCGTTCGCTGGTGGATCTTGGTTCCTTTCAAGCCTTCTGAGCGCCCCATCCGATAACATGGCATATTGCGAGGTGTGGAAACGAAGGGAGTGCTCCAGCATGTCCGAACCGAGCGGTGCCACGGTCGCGGCCCAGATGCCCGCGCACTCGGAAGCGCAGCGGCTGAATACTTTGGCCCAGCGCGTCGAGCGCGGGGATTTGCCGGCTATCGACGAGATCAGACCGCTGACGCAAGCATCGGACCGCACCGTCCGTGGCCAGGCCAAACGCCTGCTCTCCTATGTTCTAGTGAGCCAGGCCCGCCACAGTGCCGCCACGCTTCTGGTCGACGCTTGCGAGGACCTGGACTACCGCTCGCCGATCGTTCTCCAGGAAGCGGTGCAACAGGTCAGAAGTCTGGGACAGTCGCCGCCGCTGATTGCACTTTGTCTGCGTGCCGCCGAACGGCTCAGCGAGCAGGGCGTCGCCGTTCCCGCCCTCGTTTACCTGCAAAATGCCGTCGTCACCGACATCGGGCACGGTTCCGAGGGTGTCAACGATCCGAAGTTCCTTCGCCGACTCATCCGCGTCTATGAGCGGGTGGCCGAGCGGACGGAGGCGGCGGCCGGAATCAGCCGGCCCGAGCGCGGCCGACGCCGATCGCCGACCGGCGGTCCGCTTCGCATGGCGCACGTCATTGCCCAGCTTGTCGATGGCGGCCACGCGCCCTCGCGTTCGGTCGAGACGCTGCTCAAATTCGCGGATCGCACGCGTTTTGAGAACTATCTCTGTATTACCGAGTCGCTTTCCGTGCACCGGCAGCACACTAACCAACTGTTCGCTTCTGAAACCAGCGATCGACGCGCCCCGAACCGCATTGCCCGCTACGAGCAGGAATACGGCATCCCGGTCATCCGGCCCCGTAATCTGGAATCATTCATAACCGCGGCGGTCGACCTGCACACCCAATTTGCCGAGCGGAAGATCGACGTGGCTTTCTTCCACGGCTCCGCCGCCACGCCGACCGAGTGGCTGATGTGCGCGTGGCGGGCCGCCCCCTGGCAGGCCGACGCCGGCTTCGGCGTCCCGCTGCATTGTCCCGCCGTCGATTATCAGTTCTTCGAGTTCGAGGAGACGATGGAGACGCTGGCGTTCAATTGCCGCAAGCACGGAATCCCGTACGGGTTCAAGAAAAGCGGCGCCGATCTGTCGCACGTCGAGCGGGCGGTTGCGTTCTCGCGCGAGGAGCTTGCCGTTCCCGCTGACCACGTGATTCTGGGGACGGTGGGCAATCACCTGCCGGCGCGGATGAGCACTCGGTTCTGCCGCACCGTCGCCGACGTGATGCGGGCATACCCGAAGACAACGTTCTTGGTCGTCGGGCCGGGGAATTTCGCCGCACAACACGCCGCGTTCGGGGCGGATCTGTGTAACGCCGCGAGCCAACCACCGCGCGTACGTTTCGTCGGCCATCAGAATGAACCCGAGCGGATGACCAAGGCCTTTGACATCTACCTCAACTCGTACCCGGACGGCGGCGGCTTCGTGGTGGGAGACGCGATGGCGGCCGCCCGCCCGATCGCTTGTATGCTCGCCGGCGATTCGACCTACGCGATGGCGGGTGTGACCTGGGTCGGCGAGGAAAACCTGGTCAAGCCCGCGACCGACGCCGCTTACGCCGCCCGGCTTACCCAATTGATCGACGACCCGGCCGAGCGCGCGGCGCTCGGTCGGCGCCTGCGGCAACGTTACGAAGAGCGGTTCGACGCCCGCCGATGGGTGTCCCACATGACCGACGAGATCTGGAAGATCGTCAGCGCCGATCTGGCCGGGCCTGCTTGAAAGAGGGACCGATGGCTTACAAGAGTGATACGCGGAAGGCCGGCAGGACTGTTGAATCCGAGGGTTTCCCAGCGGTGGTCCTGATCGACAACACCAGCGCCTGCAACCTGCGCTGCTCGTGCTGCGACCACGTCAACATCAAGAAATATCGCAAGATCGAGGCGATGAAACGGGAGCTATACACGAAGATCATCGATGAGATTGCCGACGAGAGCCCGCACAGTCGGGTTTGGGAGATCTTCTACGGCGACCCGTTCCTTCTGCGCGACATGCCCGAGCGAGTCCGGTACGCCAAGGACCGAGGCCTGACCGACGTCGTTCTGAACACGAACGGGGTGTTGATGACCGAGCAGCGCGCGTTGCCGCTTATAAAAGCCGGTCTTGACGCGATCTACGTTGGTATCGATGGGACCACGAAGAAGACCTACGATCAGATCCGCGTCGGCGGAGACTTCCACGCCGTCGTCGACAACGTGCTCAAGTACCGCGATCTCCTGCGAAAACACGGTCGCCCGGAGCAGAAGATCTTCGTCCAGTACGTCGTCTGCGACATCAACGAGCACGAGACCGACGACTTCCGCACGTTCTGGACCGAGCGTGGCGTCAACGTCAAGGTCCGCCCGCGGGTCAGTTGGGCCGGCCTGATCGAGGCGTCTAATCTCCAGCCGAACGCGACAGTCGAGCGCAGACCATGCTACTGGCTGATGCAGACGATCAATATCTGCACCGACGGGCGCGTCGCGTTCTGCTCGGCGGACCCGCACTGCCGCGTTCCCTGCGGCAACGTGAGCACTCACAGCATCAAGGAGCTGTGGGCCGGGCAGTTGCAGGAGTATCGCAATATGCACAAGGAGGGGCGTTTCGACGAGCTGCCGGAGATGTGCCGCGAGTGCATGGACTGGCAGTCGGCCTACGCGGAGTTGGCGGAGGCGGTTTGCCCAGTCGATTGAGCGGATAGCGGCGCCATGCCGAAGTAGCGTACGCGATCTTCCGGCAGGCTGAGCGTCTCACAAATCTTCCGGGCTCCGCTCGGCCCGGCGCACAACACTACCGCCTCGGCCTCATTCAGAACGGGCGACGGCGCCTGTACCTGGCAGCCCCACATTTCCTCGCCGTGCTTGCAGGGATTATCGTCAAAGATGCCGGCGATCTGCTCAGTGGGGAAATCGGTTTGTGCGAGCACGATCATCATGGTTGTGCCGGCACCGTAGAAAGCGACTTTCCCGCCGCGGTCGCGTAGTTGGCGCACCTCGGCGAACAAGGTCTCCCAGGCGGTCACCAGGCCGTGCACCTGGCGTTTGATCCGGGCGCGCTCCTCGGCGGGGATCTCGTACGTCGTGTCACCGCGGCCGGTCTTGCGGAACATATACCGCCAAATCGAGCCACGCTCGTCCGGCGTGATCATCTCCAGACCGTGCCGGCCGGCGAGGGCAAGGAGGTGCTCGCGAAAATACATGTAGTGGTGGTCGGCAAAGTACAGCTCGAACGGCGCCTCCTGGAGAATCGCAATCGCAATACTCAAGTACCCGCCGTCTTTCAGCACTTGGGCGCTGCCCCGAATAAACTCCTCCGGCGACACGCGGTTTAGTACCGTGTGTATCGTGACGAGGTCGTAGCTATCAGCCGGATAGTCATCGGCCGCGAACTTCCTGCAATAGAAGCGCGCCCGTGGTGCCCGCCGCTGGGCGAGCTCGATCGTGCGGACGCTGGGATCCAGGCCCTCGACGGTCCAGTTCGGGTGTTTCGCGAGGAATGCTTCCTCAAAGAAGCCTTTGCCGCACCCGATGTCGAGTAGACGCCCCGTAGTCGGGAACGGGTGCTGGAGCACGAAATCGTTGACGGCCTCGCCGAACCGTTTTCCCGCCGCGAAGTTGACGTAGTCATAGTCATCTGATCGTAGCTTGGAGGAGTAGACACGCGCGTAGTAATCATCCAGGGTATCGTCCAACGGCGACTGAGCGGTACAGACAAAACCGCAGTCTTGGCACATGACCTTGATCAGCGCGGGATCATTCCGCACCAACTCCCGGCCGGAGCAGACGCTCGCCTTCTCGTCGACGATAATCGTCTCCCACTCCCGGCAGCCACAGACTTCGCACGGTTTGGTGTAGGTGTGCATGGTTTAGATAACCTCCTTGCGCGGCGACCGGCCCACGGTAACGCGAGTTCCCCCGCGACGTACTCCGGCATTTGCAGTCCGTTGGGGACGTATTACCCCGGGCCCGGGCGTCGGCGTATCATATTGGCCATATCGGCCGCGGGTCGTCTGGAACTGAAGCATGCCGCGCCGCACCGTCGGTGCCGCCTGGGAAGTGTAGCGGGCCCCCCCCCCGGGCGCGCGCGAGGTGGGGGGAAAAACCCCCCGCGGGCGCGCACCCCCCCGGGGGACCGCC
>JAUWNI010000066.1 GCA_030612705.1 Phycisphaerae bacterium
GTCCGCCCCCCGTGGCGGACGTCGTGTGGCGAAAGATTTCCATATTCTACGTCCGCCACGGGGGGCGGACGCTACATGACTTTTGCGGCGAGCTGATAACTATTATCGTAGTTGTTGGGCGCCGCCGCCCTTCAGCGTTAGAGTTCTAGTTTGCGACTTTTATTACGCTTGTACCCAGGAGGTTTACATGATGCGCAACCGTGCTTTCCCAATGCTGGCGGTATTGACGCTGTGTTCCGGTTTTGCGTGCGCCCAGTCGGAGCCGTCGTGGACACAGCTCTCGCTTTCGACCTGCAACGTCGACGATTTCCTCGCCGATCACCCGAATAGCGACGGGCGCGGCGTGGTCATTGCGATCTTCGATACCGGCGTCGATCCGTCCATTCCCGGGCTGACGCACACGCCCGACGGCGAGGTCAAGGTCATCGACGTGCAGGACTTTACCGGGCAGGGCGATATCGAGCTACAACGGATTCGGCTCGACGAGCAGGAAGGCAAGCTGGTCGATTACGACGACGAGGGTTCGCCAATCTACTATACGCCACCTGACCTGCCCGCCGCGGGCGGCGAGGAGCGGCGCTGGTGGTTCGGCACACTCGACGAGCACCGCTTTATCAACTCCGACGTGCCCGATCTCAACGACAACGGGACGACCGACGACGAGTGGAAGGTGCTGGTGACGGCGCTGTCCGGCGACGGCGACGACCAGGCGTTGTTCTTCATCGACCGAAACATGGACCGTAGTTTTGCAGACGAAAAGCCGCTGCAAAATTACAAGCTCAAATACGACATGTTCACGTTGCACCGAGCCGAGCCCGAGAACCAGATCGTGCCGTTCAACTTCGCCGTCAATATCTTCCTACGGCAAGCGAAGGTCGTCGTGCATTGGGACGACGGGGCACACGGGACGCACGTGGCCGGCATCGCCGCCGGTTTTCACATCAACAACCAGGACGGTTTCAACGGCGTCGCTCCGGGTGCCAAGCTGATCAGTTGCAAGATTGGGAAGAACTCGGTCGGCGGCATCAGCGTGACCGAGAGTATGAAGCAGGCTTTCGAGTACGTCGGCCGCTACGCCCGCGAGCACGGCGTGCCGGTGGTCTGCAATATGTCGTACGGCGTCGAGTCGGAGATCGAGGGGCATTCGGACATCGACGAATTTGTCGACGAGTTCCTGCGAGCGAATCCGTACGTCGTCTTCTGTACATCCGCCGGGAACGAAGGGCCGGGCGTGTCTTCGATCGGCACGCCGTCGGCGGCGTACCACGCGATTGCCGTCGGGGCACTGATGGCGGCCGATACGGGTCGCGACGTGGCGGGGTATCACCTGAAAGAGGCCGCGATCACCGCGTTCAGTTCCCGCGGCGGCGAGTTGGCCAAGCCCGACATCGTCACGCCGGGCTGGTCGGCTTCGACCGTTCCGCGGCATGTTACCCGCGGGGATTTCTGGGCCGGGACCAGCATGGCCAGTCCGTACGCCGCCGGTTTGTGCGCCGTGCTGATCAGCGACGCGCTGGCCAAACATCCGGGTGTGAAGGTGCGTGGCTGGGATGTTCGCCGGGCGCTGGAGTTGAGTGGCCGGCCCGTCGCCGATGCGAACGTGCTCGACATGGGTTGGGGCGTGCCTGATATGCCGAAGGCGAAGGAGATATTGGATAAGCTTGTCCCGCTCGCCAAAGACGATCCGGTTATCGGCTACGACATCTCGACGCCTTGCCCGCAAGGGTATAAGGGCAACGCCCGGGCGGCATACTGGCGCGGCACGTGGTTCCCGATCGGGGCCGATCGGCAGACGTTTACCGCTGCGCCGATCTTCGCGCCGGGTGTCGACGCGGGGGCGCAAACGGCGTTTACACGCAAGTTCGAGCTGCGCTCCAACGCCGACTGGATCAACCTGCCGCAGGAAACCACGTACCTGCGCAGCGAGCAAAACGCGCGTATCTACGTCGAGTACGACGGCGATAAGCTGACAGAGCCGGGGCTTTACGTCGGAACGGTCGATGCGATCGCCGACGGTGTGGTGGCGTTTCGATTGCTCAGCACGATCATCGTGCCGTATCGTTTCTCATTGCAAGATGACTATACGCTCAAGTTCAAGGATCAGACGGTCAACGGGTGGATGCCAACGCGCTACTTCCTGGCGGTCCCGCCGGGGGCCGGCGCGATGAAGCTGACGCTCTCGGCGCCGGAAGACAAGCTGTCGAGGGCGCGCATTGAGTATGTATACGATCCGGCCGGGCACGGCTATCGCGCCCGCGGCAGCCGACTCGCTCCCGACGAGGGTCGGCGCGAAATCGTGCGGACCTTTATCGAAGACTTGCGGCCGGGCGTCTGGGAAGTGCCGATCCTCGCGGACAAGGCTGACAAGCAATGGCCGTTCGAGTTCAAGGTGCAATTCTTCGGGCTGCATGCCGATCCGCCGAAGATCACCGAATGGTCGGGCGGTGGAAAGCCGTCGGGCGAGTTGACGGTTACCAATCTGTTCGAGAAGCGTATCGTCGCCGACGCGGACGGTTTGGTCGAAGGCTATCGCAAGCATGAGGAGGACACCTTCGAGGGCCTCGATGATACGCTGGAGTATTCAATCAACCTCGACGAGCGTTTCAATCGCGTCCGCATCCACCTCGAAATGACGCCGGAAGACTTTGCGACCACGACCGACATCGGCGTGATGCTCAAGGACAGCTCGGGCGAGGCGATTTACTCGTCGGCGTTCGACAACCGTGAGCACAAGGCCGTCGTGCATGCCGGCGGTTCGCTGACGCTCGTGATCACCGGCGGCTTCGCGGTCGCGGACGATCAGCGCGAGACGCCGATCACGGTCGATATCGATCAATTGCTGGCCGATCCGGTTTCGCTCAAGGTCGGGCGGAACGGGCGCTCGCCGATCAACTTCGTTCCGAACGTGCCGATCCCGCTGGATTTCAAGGTGCAAGAGGCTCTCGAGGACAAGCCCAATGGGCTGCGTCCGGTCGGGTATCTACGTTTCCGCGAGCGCAACAGCCATGACGAGGTGCTGCGCGTGCCGCTGGACATTGGCGGGTAGAAACAAAGGCTGTTGACGAGACGTAAAAGGAGCGCCGGATGCATCCCCATCCGGCGCTCCTATGTTTTGTGAATCGGCCCATTCGCCACAATGGCGAAGTACTGATTACACGTCCGCGGATTTGTTACGCGCCCTTGACGGCAATCTTGCGGACCATGGCGGTCTGGGCTTTCGGCAGCGTGATCGTGAGCACGCCGTCGGAGAGCGTTGCCTCGACCTTCTCCGCGTCGACGTCGATCGGCAGCGTGAGCGTACGGGCGAACTCGCCGCTGCTCCATTCCCGCCGATGGTAGGTCGTGCCTTCTTCGTTCAAGAGTTCGCGGCGGCCCTTGATGGTCAACTGATCGCCCATCACGGAGACTTCGAGGTCGTCCATCTTGAAGCCGGGGACTTCGACCTCGGCGATCAGATGTTCGCCATCGTCTCGGACGTTCAGTGCCGGAAACACGTGTTCCTCGAACGGCAACAGGTCGCCGAAATCCGAGCGGAAGTCTTTGAAGAACCGGCCCAGGTCGTTTCGAAGGCCGTCGAAGCGTACAACAGGAAAATCTCTTCGTACCAGAAACATCACACACCTCCTTACAAAAACAACATTCGTGTGTTGTTATTACACATAACGTTTTACCGATGGGCATGTGGCAAACGCCGTGCCAATGTCGGTCGAGTTGGCACAACTTCTTATCTGACAAGCAGTTATATATCAATGATGTTTCGGCGGGAATGTCTGTCAATCAGCCAATATGGCAGCAAAAGCTTGAGAAACGGGCAGGGGGCGTGCGTACTGGAAACGTGTTTGCTGGAGGTGTGCTTGCAGGGAGCGTACTTGCGGCTTTGCTCGTCCTGTTATGCATGTTCATGTGCGTCCTCGGCTTCCGTGCCGATTTCTTCGAGCGCGTGCTTATCTCCCGCTCGGATCCTATCAAGTCGTTCCCAGAACGCCGCCGCTCTGGTTTTTTGATCGTGCTGGTCATGCACGGCCTCGTTGAGGTAACGCTGGCCTTTGATTTCGGTGTTCTGGAGCGAGTCGGCCCAGGCGCGGATTTGCTTTGAGATCGATTCGGCCAGTGATTTCAGATCTGAGATTTGAGATTTCAAATGCGTGAAATATGGTAGCCGTTCGAGCAGGAGGAGCATCGAACGAACTTCGCCGGCCGAGCCGCGCGCGATGTAGAGAAATGTGAGTAGTTCCTTGGTAGTGCCGCGTTCGAAGCCCTCGGCGATGTTGTTGCTGACGGAGACGGCAGCCCGTTGAAGTTGGTTGCGCAGGTCGCCCTTGCCGTTGAAGTTTCGATCGTCGACCAGTGCGAAGACGCGCTCGGCTAAGCTAATTCCGGCGTTCCACACCGGGAGTTCTTCGAAGCGCTTGTACTTCATCTCGTGACCTCCATTCAACTGTGAATCTCAAATCACAGATCTCAGGCTTGATGTAGTCTATCCTGAGCTCTCCGGCAACAGGCTCAACACGCGCTTACGTTCCGCCGGTCAACCGTCGAATCGCAGTAGCCGCGTTCCACCTCAACCGACCATCAGAACTCCGCGAACTGCGCTCGCCACTTGTTCAGCTCACCGGTACGGTCGAAGCATGTCTCCATTCCAGCAAGGCGCAGCTCTTCGTTGTCCTCCAGTGCGAGGCCGCACTCGTCACAGTGAAACTCATATGCGAAGAAATCCAAGGACTCGAAGGGTTCATTGTCTTCGTTAAATCCGTGTTCTGTGTCTCCATATAAGATTCCGTCACAGCCGCAGATGGGGCATTCGGTGACATATAGGCCCCACTCGTCCACAGAGATACACGAGGATGTGTGCTCGATTGTTGCAGCATGCTTCTTCGACTTCTCAACGGCCCGTTTCACTCGGTCGATCCGATCGGCACGGAACTGATCAAGGAACTTGCGGTCCTCATCGGTCAGCACGTAGGTATATCGAAACTGCTCCGATTTCATTAGACACTGTACGATTGTAAGGGCGGCGAATGCGACCTTCTCCAACTCGAAGCGTTGAAAGGATGGAAATACCGAATGGACCGCCGCATTTCGGTGCTGGGACAGGAAGCGTAGGTGCGACTCAAGCGACTGCTTTAGTTCGGGCACAAAGACGTAGAAACGGGCTCTGGACTCATCGAATCCGATCGTTTCGTATCTTCCGGAACGGATGGCTATCTCGAACGTGCGCCAAGGAAAGCTTGGAGGCAAGTCTTTGAATGCGGACAGAAACGCTTGGGCCTCAAACGGCAGATTTTTGTAGATCAGTTGAATATCACGTGCCGCGAGGAAGCTCTTGAGCATCAGTTCAACCGCGATGCCTAAGTTTCCCAGGGCGGCTTGGGCTGACAGGTAGGGCCATGAGTTACTTTCGAAGAAAGATCGAAGACCGATCCTCAGGTATCCAACGGCACTTTGCGCAAACTCTGACTGAACATGCTTCCGCAAGCTTTGCACAATGTTGGTCATGATGCGAACCTCTATCCGGCTCGTGGACTATAGTCCGTATTGCTCCCACCGCCGCGTTACGAGTTCTTTCATCTCCGCCGACATCTCGATCTCCTCCGGCCAATCGCGGATCGTCCCTTCGCCTTCGATTTTACGGGTCGCGTCGATGCCCATCTTGCTGCCCGCTCCGCTACTCGGGGCGGCGTGGTCGAGGATGTCGAGCGGGCCGTCGGCGAACGTGATGTCGCGCTTCGGATCGACGTTGGCGCAGAGGTGGAAGTGGACTTCGTCTTCGTTGTGGACGTCGACGTGCTCGTCGACCACGACGATGATCTTCGTCAGCGCCATCTGGCCGGTGCCCCAGATCGCGCTCATTACCTGTCGGGCGTGATACGGGTACTCCTTCCTGATCTTCACGAACACGCAGTTGTGGAAGCAGCCGAACATCGGCAGGTTGTAATCAATGATGTCCGGGATCGCCGTCCTGAGCAGCGGCAGGAAAATGCGTTCCGTCGCCTTGCCGAGCCAGTAGTCCTCCTGGGGCGGCTTGCCGACGATGGTAGCCGGGTAGATCGGATTATTGCGGTGGGTGATTGCGGTGACGTGGAAGCGCGGGTACTCGTCGGCCGGCGAGTAGAACCCGGTGTGATCGCCGAACGGACCTTCTCGGATCATGTCTTCGCTCGGGTCGATATAGCCCTCGATGACGATCTCGGCAGTGGCGGGGACTTCGATGGTCGGCTGCGTAACACAAGGGACGAGCTCGATCGCGCCGCCGTTGAGAAAACCGGCAAACAGTGCTTCGTCGACGCTGGGCGGCAGCGGGCAGGTGGCGGCGTAGGGCATGACCATGGGGCCGCCGAGCGTGATCGCCAGGGGCATGTTTTCGCCGCGGTCTTTGTATTTGCGGAAATGCCGGGCCCCGTCGTGGTGCATGTGCCAGTGCATGGCGGTCAGCTTGGGTTCGAAGATTTGCACGCGGTACATGCCGATGTTGCGTCGGCCGGTTTCGGGGTCTTTAGTAAACACGCCGCCGAGTGTGATGAAACGCCCGCCGTCGTCGGGCCAGCATTTGAGCGCGGGTAGTTTGGTAATGTCGGCGTCGTCGGTGTGAACGACTTCCTGGCAGACGCCATGCTTGACGATCTTCGGCGGCAGGTTGGCGAGTTGGGCCAGTTCGGGGAGCTTTTTGATTTTCTCCATTAGCGTGGTGGGCATTTCGGGCGCGATCAGTGTTTGGACCCGGTTCGCGACTTCTTCGAAATCGTCGCAGCCGAGGGCCAGGCACATCCGCTCCTTGGTGCCGAAGGTGTTGATCAACAGCGGCATCTGGTGGCCCTTGACGTTTTCGAATAACAGCGCTGGACCGCCGACCTTGGTCACGCGGTCGCTGATCTCGGTGATTTCCAGCTCCGGATCGACCTCGACGGTGATGCGTTTGAGCCAGCCGCGCTGCTCGAGCTCGGCGACGAACGATTGCAGATCAAGTGCGGGCACGGGCTTTCCTCGTCACATGACAGATTCCCCGAGTACTGGGCATAGAGTATAGGCCGTGGGCGCGAGGCGCACGAGTGCCGGTGCGCAACGGCAGTTGGTGCATCCCCCGTTTGGCGGGCACCGGAGCATCAACCGATTTGACCAAGCCTTGTGCTTCGTTGCAATTCGGTCAGGCATTGGCCAGACCAGTACCGGCATCCTTCTCGTTGCGATTAATTCAAGACAACGCCCCACTATGCTTAAACAAACTGGAAGCCTCTTGCATTCTACTCTTGATCTGGGGAAATAATTAACATAACCTACCGTTGATTGATGTGCGGGTGTATGACAGTTTGGGCGGGCGTTGTGCAAGCCGGGATACGTAGCGTCCGCCCCCTGTGTCGGACGTAGAATGCGGAAAGCTTTTGCCACTCGCCGGCCGCCACGGGGGGCGGACGCTACAAGCTCGCGCCGAAGCCCGCCTGAAGTGTCACGCACCCTTGATGTGCTGGGACAAGTGCATGTGTGTGGCAGCCAGATCAAGGATGGAGCGTACTCGGCAGGGGGTCGAAAGTAATGAGCACTGCGCGTCCACCCACGGCGCTGAAAGAACGGATGGCGACCTTCATCTTCATTTGTATGTGCGGCCTTTCAGTCGCCGGCCGCAGCACTGTTGCTGTGAGGGCGGAGGACAAGCCTGTGGAACTAGTGGGCTTGGAGAATTCGCGCGCGGCGCTTCAGACGGGACGCGTCGTTTGGAGCATTCGCTCCAACATGCCGCGAACACAGCGGGAAATGATCCCGCGGTGGCATTTCTACGATGTTCCCCGCTATTTCACGTCGCGTTTCACGCCGGGCGAATGTGCGGTGGAAGATAACGGTGACCCCGAAGGTGTTGTCTGGCGCAGACAGGACGGCTCACCCGAGCCGGAGTTGGGGTATCGCGGGATGCGTTTCCTCTGGTGCGATGGGGCGCAGTGGGAACACCGCGACCGTGCGGGTCACGGCCGCGTCGATCAAGGGCGTCGAGACATGATCGACGTTCGCACCTTCGGCTTGGTGTGCCGGTTGCCCCTCGGCGACACGTCTCACGGTGCGATTTGGGGGGCAGGTGCAGACCGAGTCTACACCAAACGCGTCATTGACGGGTTACACGAAGTTACGGCTTATGTGCCGGAAAACGATTCGACGATTCGCTGGCTGATCGACCCGGAACGAGGGTGGAACGCCGTGCAGGTCAGTGTCTCCTTACGGGGCGAGCTCGTGGAGGAGACCCGCACTACACTGAGACAATTCGGTAATGTATGGTTTCCGGAGACGATTGAGTTTTACGAGACGCGTTTTGAGCAAGGGCGGAAACCTGTAAACGTTGTACAAGTGCTCTCCGCAGAATTCAACGATCCGGACCATCCGCGCCGGTTGACGCCCGAGTCGATCGGCATCGAGGTGGGCACCAACCTCGACGTGTTCACGGCCGACGATCCGTTTCACTCCATTGGAAGGTTTGGCTGGGATGCCGAGAAGCTGGTCCCACTGGACGAATTGCACCGTCGAGTTCACGCTAGGGAACTCAAGCTCGGGGAAGTCTTCGTTCTGGAGACTGATCGCGCCTTGGCGAGAGGCCAGTGGATAGAGCGGCTCGAAACCGGATGGGAACGTTACACCCGTCACTTCATCAACCGATACCGGTTGGATGCTGAACAGACTCAGAAGGCGTGGTCCATCCTGGATGATTGCCAGAAGCGCGCACAAGCGTACTTCGGTGCCCATCAGAGGCAGATTGACACGATTCAAGCCAAAGTGCGCGATCTTTCCGGGAGCGACAAGCCTCAAGTTGTCGACGAAGCTCGCCTGCTCGGCAAGCTCAAGCAGCAGATGCTTCGACTCGAAGCACCTATCGCCGACATTTTTTACAGGGAATTAGTGCCCCGTCTGAGTCGCCTACCAACGCGGGCACAGCGCAATGCCGTCGAGGCGCCCGCGAAGAACGAGAAGAAGCCCTGACCCGCGCCCGTTGCTTCGTTAGTCCCTGAACGATGGTCAGTAAACGGGCATATCCGCACTTGCCAACGTCTCGACCGCCCGGGCCTTGTTCGGACAAATCCCTCCTGTCCCAGCCACGATAGTCACGACGCTCTCGCGTCGCTCGGTCGGGATGACAATCCCAGTCGGCTGACTTAATCGCCAAGAGAGTCATGCATCCGCCGTAAAACGACGAGCGGTTTTGGTTCTTGACGTCCGCCACGGGGGGCGGACGCTACGGGGTTCGCCACGGGGGCGGAGGTTACATTCTTCCCCGAAGCCCGCCTCAATTGTCGTGTACTCGTTAGAATGGTTGGCGTCGTACACCGATTGAGAGAGAGGGTCGCCAAAAGGTGCAAACGACCGATGGGCGTCTGGGATCGCGATTACAGCAAAACACGCCTCGGCGGTGAAGCCGGCGGCATCGCTTGGGGTTCCTACCTCCCGTCGCGTGGCGCTCTCGTTCTGATCGTCCTGCACCTGGTCGGTTTTTTTATGGTGCATATCGTTCGGCACGATGCGGGCGAACAGGCGACCGTGCTGTTCGTGCTGCGCGGCGACGCCCTGCACCCGGCGGCGATCCTGCTGCACCCCTTCGGGAATCGCTCGCTGCTGACGCTGATCTTCGTGATTTACGCCATCTGGACGCTCGGCGGGCGAATCGAAGCTCGTTTCGGCACGGCCCGATTGCTGGCGACTTATGCCGTCGGCACGCTGCTGGCCGGCGTCGTGTACCTGGGGTTTGCCCAGCTATCGACCGTACACACGCAATACCATCTGGTCATACCGGCCGGGGCGCTGGCCGCCTGGGCGCTGGGTGCCTGGCGGAACCTGACCGACGAGATGGTCTCGATCCTCGGCAAGCTCATGACCTTCGCGAAAGCGACCGCGATCGGAGCCGCCATCGTGGCGGGGTTGGTCTTCTTTCGCGGCGGACCGGCCGCCACCGGCTGGCTAATCGCTGCCGCCGCCGGGTGCCTGGCCTGGCCGGTGATGAATATCATTGGCGTGAATCTCGGCGCGGTGACGCGGTCGCGACGAATTCGACCGAGACAGGCGGATCGGTCTCAGCCGCGAAGTAGTACGCCTAAACCCGCGGCCGACGACTCGGTCCTTGACGAGCTTCTCGGGAAGATCAACCGCGAGGGCCTCGAGGCGCTAACTCCCGCCGAGCGCGAGCAACTCGAAGCCGCCCGCAAAGCCAAGCTGCGTCAGCCGCGCTGAACGCGCAACTTCCGGGGCGTGACTCTTTTTGGTGGCAACGAGGGTGCCACGGGCAAGGGCCGCGCTGCGTTGCCCGCATTGACAAGAGAAGGTCGCCGCGGCCCTTGCCCGTGCTTGTGCGAACGGCTGTGCTACATTGTTAACGCGAGCCCCTTCCGCCTCGGGACCGGCGCCGGTTGCGACGCTTGCCCGTGGCACCCTCGATGACCGGAATATCATCGCAGCCTCCGATACTCCAACAAGTTAGCTTCGCCACGAGAAATGGTCACGCGCAACTTCCGGGACTTGCTCCCCAGGCGACTATTCATTTACCGCCGACGTGTTATACTCGCGCGTCATACCACGGGCTCGCCGAGGTGAGGCTCGTATCTGTCAGCCGCGCGTTTCGCGCGGGACTGATGCCGCTTAACAAACACAAGGATTACTGCCGGATGGCATCGCAGACACCATCGTCTCAAGGGCGTCGATACCTCGTGTTGGCGGGTCCGCACGCACAGGATCCCGAGCTGCTCGATGCCCTGCGCCAACTGGCCGCCACCCGCGTCGTCGAGACGCCCGAGCAGGTTCTCGAAGCCTTGCGCACGCAGAGCTGCGATTTGATTATCAGTCCGGCCACGCAAATCGTCCCGCTGGCACGCGCCGCGGGTCACCTCCGCACCGAAAATTTCCTCGAGGAAATCGGCCAGGGTGCCTGCGTCGTCGGCAGCACCGGCGAACTGATCTGGGCCAATGCCAAGCTGAGGTCCTATCCGCCCAAGATCGTCGACGCGATCCGGTCGGCTTGCGGCGAGCTTTGCCGACAGTTCGCCGCCGAACCGGCTAGTTCCGATCCCGTCCGTGTTCGCCGGCAGACGACCGACGTCGAGCATGAGTACTACTTCGACCTCACGGTTTCCGCGCGTTTTGGAGCCGAGGGAGAACTCGAGCAGGTCGTCGCGTTGGCCTGGGACCTGACCGAGACGAAGCGCCTCCAGGAGAAGATCGACGCGATCGACGCCGCCGGCCGCGAACTCGTCAGCCTCGATACCGAAGCGCTGACACAAATGGACGTGAGCGATCGGCTGCAAGCGCTCGAGGATGGGATTGTCGCCTGTTGTCATGATCTGTTGCATTTCGACAACTTCGCCGTTCGCATTCTCGATAAGCAGTCCAAACGTCTGGACACGATCCTGGCCACCGGACTGAGCGAGGAGGCCAAGTCGATCTCGGTCTTTGCCTCGACGGAAGGCAACGGGATCACCGGGTACGTCGCCGCCACCGGGCGACCCTACATTTGTCCGGACTCTTCCAAGGACCCGCGTTATCTGCCCGGGCTGCAAAACGCCCGTTCCTGTCTGACGGTTCCGTTGCGGCTGCGTGATCAGGTCATCGGGATTTTCAATATCGAGTCGGAGCAATTGGCGGCGTTCAGCGACGCGGACTGCCAATTCGCGGAAATTCTCGCCCGGCACGTCGCACAGGCGCTGCACACTCTGGAGTTGCTGGCGGTCGAGCGGCACGCGACGACCGACCAGCTTGCCGCCGACGTTGACGCCGAGCTGGCTACTCCGCTCAACGACATCCTCGCGGACGTAACCAGCCTGATGGAAGACCACGCCGACGACGAACAGCTTCGCGCCCGCCTGAAAGGCATCATCGACGACGTCGACACGATCAAGAAGGCGATCCACGCGGTGACCGTACCGGCCGGCGTCAGCGGTCTGGCGCGCGAGGCGGAAGTCCGCGACGAGGTTCTGGCCGGCCGGCGCATCCTCATCGCCGACGACGAGGACATCATCCGCGAGACTATTGCCGACGTGCTTGCCAAGGCCGGCGCATTATCCGTGATGGCCCGCGACGGGAACGAAGCCGTCGCGATGATCCGCGCCCAGCACTTCGACCTGGTGCTGTCGGACATCAAGATGCCCGGGCGCGACGGATACGAGGTCTTTGCCGCCGCCCGCGAAACCAGCGAGAACTGCCCGGTCATTCTGATCACCGGCTTCGGCTATGATCCCAATCACGCCATCGTCCGCGCCGGTAAAGAAGGACTGGCCGGCGTGTTGTTTAAGCCCTTCAAAGTCGAGCAGCTCCTCGACGAAATCCGCCACGCCCTGACCGAGGTCGGTAGTTGACCTGCATTTCTCGCTAGTGCTCCGCCACACATGGAATGATGGATAACATCAAGGGTGGCACAGGCGTCTCGCCTGTGGAAATCTCGGGCGGGACGCCCGAGCCACCCATCAAATGATATGTGGCGATGCACTAATGTTCTGTCTGCCATCGATTGATGGGCTGGTGTGCCACTCTTGAGTAGTGCCAAGCAGCGCTGGAAGCACGGACAAGCAAACAGCCGCTTGTCCGTGGCACCCGGCGCGGAGTAGAATTTACGCTTCCCGAAGGACCGCGCGGACTGAAGTCCGCGGCTCTTCGCGGTTTCCCATAGTCGATGTCTTTGTGAAACAAAGCACTAGACCGCCATCCGCCGGCCCGCCCTATCTGCTGTTTGATGCTGTTATTGCTCGGGAATTCGACGAACCCAGTCGTAGTCGTCCGGGGCGTCGCCAACCTGGATTGCGGTCAGCTTCTCGTATAATTCGGTGGAATATTTTCCGGCATTGCCGTCTTTTGAGTACACCACCTTGCGGTCGCGAAACGTGATCGAGCCGACCGGCGTGATCACCGCCGCCGTCCCGCAGCAGCCGGCCTCCTTGAACTCGAAGATTTCCTCGATGTCCACCTCCCGGCGTTGCGGGCGCAGCCCGATCTCCTCGGCCAGCGTGACGATCGACTTGTTCGTGATTGAGGGGAGGATCGACTCGCTGTCCGGCGTCACATACTGATTGTCCTTTGTGATCCCGTAGAAGTTTGCCGGGCCGGATTCATCTATATAACGCTTGTGCTTGGCGTCCAGGTAGAGCACCTCGGTATAGCCTTTCGCGCGAGCCGCCATGCTCGCCCGCAGGCCCGCGGCGTAGTTGCCCCCGACCTTCACGTCGCCCACGCCCAGCGGCGCCGCCCGGTCGACCTTTTCTTCCACAATCAGATCCACTGGTTTGAAGCCGGTCTTGAAGTACGGCCCCACCGGCGTTACGAACACCATGAACATGTATTCGCCGGCTGGCTTGACACCCACCTGCGGCCCGGTGCCGAGCATCAGCGGGCGGATGTAGAGGCTGGCGCCCGTGCCGTGGGGCGGGACGAATCGGCGGTTCGCTTTCACCACGCGAAAGACCGCGTCGATGAACGTCACTTCCGATACCGGCTCCATCAGAATTTTCTCGCACGAATGCACGAAACGCTTGGCGTTCTCGTCGATCCGGAACACCACTGCGTCGCCGCTTTTCGTCTCAAAAACCTTGAGCCCCTCGAAACACTCCTGGCCGTAATGCAGACAGGTGGCGGCCATGTGCAGCGGGATGGTTTCATCTTCGGTCAGGACGCCTTTATCCCACACGCCGTCCTTCCAGGTAAAGCGAATGTTTTTATCCGTCTTGCGATATCCAAATTCGAGATTCGGCCAATCCAGCGGCGCCTTGTCCATCGCGATCTCCTCGACACTCATAAAGGGACACCATTGTGGACCCATTATAACGGCTATACGCAGAGAACCCAACTCACCGAGCGGGCGCGGCGCGGGATGTGTGTGTGTCGCTCTGGGCGGGGTGTAGTGGGAGCATGACCGGATCAGCGGGTTAAAATTCGTCGGCCAAATGCAGTTGCATCGGATGACGAGGCGGCGTTAAGTTTCCGAGTCGGCCGGCACCAGCACCCCGGGAAACGATAGCCCCAACCAGCCAAACCCCGTTTCGGAATGCGCGGGGCGCAGCCCTGAAAGGGCGAAAGTCAATAGCCGGGGGCGTCAGCCCCCGGAAGCGTTGGCGCGAGGGGATAAGCCCCGGAGGGGCGACAGAAATCCGTGGCGATCGAGCCTTTCTGCCGCCCCTCCGGGGCTGCGTTTATCGTGTGCATACGTTCCGGGGGCTGACGCCCCCGGCTATTAACTGCCGCCCCTCCGGGGCTATGCGCCTCCTCATCCTGCTCCCCCCCGCTTGGTTCCCCGTTCCCCCAAACCGGCTCCCGGCCCACCCAGACTGTAACGCACCCGCGCGGGATTGCATGGCACTTCAGGCAGGGAGGGGTTTGGGGCTGGGGGTGTAGCGGCCGCCTCCCATGGTGGTCGTAAAACGACGGTAACAGTTCAGCCGTTTGCAACAAGCTTTCAGCAATCAGCTTTCAGCGGTCAGCCATTCGCGTTGTAGGGCGGGCGGGTGCCTTGCCTTGGTGGTCATGTTCCCGCGCTGCTCTCAATAACACGCTATTTGCGAAATTCGGTCGCCGGCGCTCGTCTTTCGGCTGATCGCTGATTGCTGACCGCTGAATGCTTACAAACAACGAACGGTTCCTGGTTCTCGGCGTCCGCCACGGGGGGCGGACGCTACTTCTCGCATAAAAACGGTTGTGCTTACGAGGGTTGCTCGGCCACCGTTGTGGCGACCGGATCGACGCCCAGTCGAAGGCGCTTCAGGTCAAGTGCGCGCGCTACGTCACCCAGCTCGCTATCGCACGTGTCGAGTTGTCGTGAGAGTGTCTCGGCTTCCCGGAATCGCCGCTCAGCTTCCAATTCGAGTTTTGTCGCTTTCAGCAGATGCTGGTCGCGCTCCGGTTTGCCGCGGCCTTTCAGTTCGCGCTCCCAGGCTTCCAATTCCTTACGCCGCCGAACCAGCTCACGGACGAGGTTCTCCAGCGCCTTCCATCGGCGTTCCACCTCGGCCTCACGTTGCTCCAGGTTTCGGACGCGCGCTTCGAGTTGCGACTCGCGCTGCCGCATGTTCGTCACACCCGGTTTCAACTCGTCGCGCAGGGTCTTGAGTTCCGCGGCGTGCGCGGACAACTCGTTACAAAGCCGCCCCCAACGTTCGGCCCGGGCCTTCAGACGCTCGCACTTCCGGGTCGCCGCGGTGAGCTCGGTCGAGAGGTCTTCCGAGCAGGTTTCGGTGGTCGACGCCATTGGCTGAACTCCGTGGTCCATCTCCCGGTGCGGCTCACCCCCTGGCGGCCGCGGTACCCGGACAAGACGGTCTGACTATCGGTCTATCGTCCGTTCGCCGGCATTCGGTTGACCCTTTCCGCGTTCAACCGCGCGGATTGACTAGGAAAAGTCCGATATATGCCTGTTGGATTGGCCGCTATCAGTTCTGACCGACCACGGGGGCGTAGTTTCGTATCGCAATACGCCTTCGCATTGTGTAGAATTGGCTGGTTTCTTATGGGAGCTATTCGCACTTGAACCTGACCCCGCAGGAGGGAGTTACGCGATGCGAGCACGCCGTTCCTTGACGTTTACGTCCGTATTGGTCCTATCACTACTCACCGTCGTTGTTTTCACTGGTGCCGCGCCGCCGGCCGAGCAAGTCACCGATGTTGCGGACGGTAAAATACACGCTGCCGTTCGGCGGGCCTGGGTCGTGTCGACGGACCCGCTTAAGGTATGGGTCTTCTTCACGGACAAGGGCATGGATACGCCCGAGGCTCGCGCCGCGGCCATCGCGGCGCTCGAGGGCGAGTACGACCAGCGTGCCGTCGAGCGTCGCCGACTTCGCCGAACCGCGCCGGGGTTATTCGACACGCACGATTTTCCGGTTGTGCAGTCGTACATAGACGCCGTGAGAGCTACCGGAGCCGCGCACCATATCACCAGCCGCTGGCTCAACGCGATCAGCGCGCGGGCCACGCGGGCGCAGATCGAGTCCATCGCCGCTCTCCCGTTCGTCCGCAAGATCGAGCGCGTTCACGGTGCCCGCGAGATCGACTTCGTCGGTCAGCCCGTTCCGGTTGAGCCGCCCCCGCCCGCGGCCGGTCCCACGAATCCCCGCGGGGGGCTCGATTACGGCCTCGGCGAGTACCAGCTCGAACACATCCACCTCCTCGACGTGCATAATCTTGGCTACACCGGCGGCGGCATCGTGATCGGTATTCTCGATACCGGCTTCGATCGCGGCCACGAGGCCTTCAACGAATCCGGCCATCCGGTGGATGTCGTGGCCGAATGGGACTTCATCGACAACGATGGCAACGCCGGCGTCGAACCCGGCGACCCCTCCGGCCAACATAGCCACGGGACGTGCATCCTGGGCATAGTCGGCGGCTACAAGCCCGGCTCGTTCGTCGGCGCTGCCTATGACGCCTCGTTCATACTCTGCAAAACCGAGGACACCACCGCCGAGTATCCCGCCGAGGAGGACAACTACGTCGCCGGTCTGGAGTTCATCGAGTCCCACGGTGCCGATCTGGCGACGGCCTCGCTGGGGTACATCGATTGGTACACGCAGGCCGATCTCGACGGGCAGACCGCGGTCACCACCATCGCGGTCAACATTGCCACCGCCAACGGTATGCCGGTCTGCAACGCCGCCGGAAACGAGGGCAACGACTTCGACCCGAACACCTCCCACCTGATCGCGCCGGCCGACGCCTTTCAGGTCATTACGGGGGGGGCGTTGGTAGGGGAGGGCGGCGGACATGCCGCCTTCACATCCGACGGTCCCACCGCCGACGGACGTGTCAAGCCCGAGGTGATGGCGATGGGGGTTGACACGCTGACCGTCTCTCCGAGCAACCCGACCGAATATGTTGCCATAAGCGGCACCTCGGCCTCGACGCCGATCGTTGCCGGCGCCGTTGCGTGTCTGTTGCAGGCCCACCCGAGCTGGACCGTGGACGAGTTGCGCGAGCATCTGTTCTACGCCGCCCGCTACTATCGCCTGAACCGCGAGCTCGGGCCGTATTTCATCCGCGGATATGGGCGTGTCAACGCGCTGCTCGCCCATCAGTTCGTCGACTGCAACGAAAACACGATCACCGACAGTGTGGACATCGCCGAGGGAACCAGCGCCGACGAAAACGGCAACGGTATCCCGGACGAATGCGAGCCCGATTGCCCCGGGGACCTCAACGGCGACGGGTTCATCGACCTCGAGGATCTTGCCGCCCTGCTGTCAAACTACGGGATGACCGGCGCGGCTCCGGAAGACGGCGACCTCGATTACGACGGAGATGTCGACCTCTCCGACCTGTCGGCTCTCCTGGCCGTCTATGGGACCGTGTGTCCGTAGAGCCGGTTCTTTGCCGAATGACAGAAATGGCGGACGTCGGTTATCGAAGGATTTCCACATTCTACGTCCGCCACGGGGGGCGGACGCTACTTTTAGTCAGCCGAGCATCTTCGTCATTGTTTCGCCGATCTTCGCCGGGCTGTCGCTAACCGCGATGCCGGCTTCCTTCAGGGCGGCGATCTTCGATTGGGCCGTGCCCTCGCCACCCGAGATGATCGCGCCCGCGTGGCCCATGCGTTTGCCCGGCGGGGCCGTCTGGCCCGCGATAAACGCCACCACCGGCTTGCTGACGTGCTGCTTGATATGTTCGGCGGCGGTTTCCTCGTCGGTACCGCCGATCTCGCCGATCATGACGATCGCGTGGGTTTCCGGGTCGGCCTCGAAGAGGTCGAGCAGTTCGATGAAGTTCAGCCCCTTGACCGGGTCGCCGCCGATGCCGATGCAGGTTGTCTGGGCATAGCCGCGCTCGGTGCATTGCCAGACCGCCTCGTAGGTCAGCGTTCCGCTGCGCGAGATGATGCCGACGTTTTTGGTACCCTTGTTGACCGGTTTGTGGATGTATCCCGGCATGATGCCGATCTTGCACGCGCCGGGTGTGATAACGCCGGGGCAGTTCGGTCCGACCAGCATGACGTTTTTGTCGTCCAGGTACTTGCGGGCCTTGATCATGTCGAGCGTCGGCACGCCTTCGGTAATCAGCACGCACAGCCTGATGCCGGCGTCGGCCGCCTCCATCGTTGCCGCCGCCGCGAAGGCAGGTGGGACGAACAGCATCGACGCGTCGGCGCCGGTTTTGGCCACCGCCTCGTGAACCGTGTTGAAGACGGGTAGCCCGTGCTCGGACTTCATCCCGCCCTTACCCGGCGTTACGCCTCCCACAATGTTCGTGCCGTATTCGAGGCACTGTGTGGTGTGAAAAGCACCGGCCTTGCCGGTAATCCCCTGACAAATGACACGCGTGTTCTCGTCAACCAGAATGCTCATCGCTCTCAGCTTCCCTCGGTTTAGTGTACTTTACCAACCCAACCACACTCTGACAGCGTGACGGGTATCGTGATCACCGTTTTATATCACGCCGCCGCCGGAAGGAAAAGCTATCGCCGACAGCAGGAGTTGAACTGGCGCCGGCTTTTCCGCTACGGCTTGCTGTCGGTCGGCGGTTCGATCGGCTCGAGCCGCTCGACGATCTCTTCGTAGTCCTTGGGCGCCTTGATTTTGAAAACGCTGTCGCTGAAGCCGCTGTTGAGCTCGACCTTGCTGAACGTGATCGTGATGTACGAGTTCACCGCTCCGGTCCCGTCCTTCTTGCCCGCCATCACCTTTACCGGCAGGCCGGCGTGGCTGCCCGTCCGGGCCACCCAGAAGTCGAGCGTCTTGTACGTTCGGCCGGTGTTGGTCCCCGGGCGCGGGATCAGCCGCAGGTGATCGCTCGTGGGCGGATCATTTTTTTTCTCCGGAATGCGGGTAACCTCGAACTCGGCCAGGATGTCGGCTTTTTTTTGCCCGAACGGGAGCGGAAACGTGCCCTCGCCCAATTTGTACGGGTTTGAGGTTTCGCCCTGGCGCCGGATCTCACGCCGCGTGACCGTTTTGGTTCGCGATTGCAGCTCGACGTACCATCTGCCGTCAAAGAGGTGCTCTTCGTCGAGCTTTTGCTTGCGGGTGCCGCTGATTTTTGAGTCGAAGTGGACTTTGAACTTTGCGACCGGTTTGCACTCCTTATACCAGATCGTGCCGAACTTGCGGTCGGATTCCTCATCCTCTTCAATCGCGTAGGTCAACTCCCACTTGACCTTTGCCCGCAGGTCGTGAACCTCGCGTTGCTCCAGTCGCGTGAGGATCTTGTCAACCAGCGGGTCAAGCGCCGGGGCGGTATCGGGCTTGCCGGTCGGCGGGACTTGCTGCCCATACCCGGCGACGCACGCCGCCAAAGTGAGTATCATGCCCGCTGCCGCTTGGCGTCCGATGTTTTGCTGCATGGGTTGTTCTCCCTGTTTGGGGCCCTTGGCAGCCTGATTGTACAATCGACGGCGGCGGATAACAGCGGTCAGGCCCGTCGCCGACCGGCTGTTTCCCCACCGCCCCGCGTTTCAGTCGTCCATGGCACTATTGCTAGACTTGATTTATGGGCTGGCCGTTTGTCTCGGGTGGCCTTTTTTGCTTTATCGCCGACTCAAACGCGGCCCGGGCAGCCTCTCCCTGCGCGAACGGCTTGGAAACGTGCCCTCGCGGCCCGTCTCGGCGCACTGCGTATGGATCCACGGGGTCTCGCTAGGCGAGATCAACGCCGCCAGGACAATCGTCGCCGAGTTTGAAAACCGATCCCCGGAAACCATCGTGGTGATCAGCAGCACGACGCAGACCGGCTTGCAACGCGCCCGCTCGCTTTACCCGAAACATACCGTTTTTCGTTTTCCGCTGGACTTTTCGTTCATCATTCGCCGCGTGCTGCGGCGGGTTCGCCCATCCGTGATCATACTAATGGAGCTGGAGGTCTGGCCCAACCTGATCGAGGTCGCCGCCGCTCAAGGCATTCCGGTGATGATCGCCAATGGCCGCGTGACGGAAGAAAAAAGCATGCGCCGCTTCAAGCGACCCATCATCCGCGCCCTGGCCAGGCGAATGTTCCGCCGGATCCGCTGGGTCGGGGCCCAGGACGAAACCTACGCCCGGCGTTTCGTGGAACTCGGGGTGCCCGCCGAACGCGTCGAGATCAGCGGTTCGGTCAAGTACGACGCCGCCGACGTCGCCGATCGCATCGATGGACAAGACCGGCTCGCGGAAGAAATGACGATCGACACGAGCGCGCCGCTGTGGGTTTGCGGCAGCACCGGTCCGGACGAGGAGGCCCAGGTGCTGGATGCTTACAAAAGCGTCCTGCACAACGTGCCGTACCTGCAACTGGCAATCATCCCACGTAAACCCGAGCGGTTTGACGAGGTCGCAAACTTGATTGCCCAGAGGGGGCATACCTGTCTGCGGCGAAGCGGCGCCGCGCCGCTGGTTCCGCCGAACGTGCAGCAGCCGCACTCTGTTTTTCTAGGCGATACGATGGGCGAGCTACGCAAGTTCTATGCCCTGGCGACTGTCGTGTTTGTCGGCCGCAGTCTTGTTCCGCTGGGTGGGTCCGACGTGATGGAGGTCGCGGGATTGGCCAAGCCGGTTTTGGTCGGCCCGCACACGGATAACTTTGCCGAAGCGGTGGAACTCCTGCTCGCGAGCGGTGGGGGACTGCGGGTTGCATCAAGCGACGCCCTGGCCGCGGCGGTCATGGGCGTCCTGCGGGATTCGGTCCGTCGTGAGCGGATGGGACGCGCCGCGCGCGAGACGGTCATGGCACGCCGCGGTGCAACGGCACTTACCGTATCACGGATCCTCGATCTTGGACAAATAGAGTAAAACAGTTTTGTAAGGGTTGGAAACCGCGACCGTACTGGCCGTACAGGCGCGCGAAAGAACGGGACACATATGATAAAGGGCACGTTGAAACGTGCCCTTTGTGCTTCCCGCCCTTCGGGAGCATCCAGATCCAAGCTACATAGTAGTGCTCCGCCCCAGGCAAATTTGCGGGTAGCGTCGGGTCTCCGTGCCCGACGCTACAACCCGCAATGTAAGGCGTGTCGGTGCATTAGTCAGCTATGGCCATACTTGGCATGGGCTACAATTCGTTCATGTCCTCAATATCAATTTCAAGACATGAAGAACAAACACTCTCTGAAAATGCCGGCTATATTCATGCCCCTCCGGGAGCAACCGAACATACGAGATCAATGGCACCGCGCATACTAATCCTGTTCAAACAGACCTTTTCCCCACAGCACTGCTGATATCACTCATGAACTGAGATCAGAACTGTCCCTGACTAAATTAAGTATAGCGCCGGAAAATCCCGGACGCAATTATTTCCGCTCGATTTTTTTGACAGGCGAAATTTCGTTACCCTTCCCCCCTCTCGACGGTATCATTTCACGGAAGCGTGGCGGGATTCGCGCGGCCATGGATGAGTCGAGAGTGAAAACGATGTCCAAAACCCGATACCGGATAACCATCCGATGGCTCAACCTGTTGCCGGTTGCCGGGCTGGCAACGATCCTGCTCGTTGCCGGCTGTAGCCACGCCGATTTCGCTGAACAACAAGTGACGATGCGTGGCGAACACCTTTCGAAGACCGTCGAAGCCATTGTGAAAAGTGAGCGGAGGCGACCGCGGCAGCTCGCGCGCACCGCCGACACAATTCGAGCCACGGTTTCGCGAGACACTAACGCCTCGCGCGCTAATATCGATGAAATCAGAGGTTACTGGAAGCGCGATTGTAATAGATGGATTGAGCGCCAGCCCGTCTACCGCGAGAAAGCCCGCGAGATCCTCGGCGGTGACCCCGAACGGATCGAACGCAACGCGATTATCTTATTCTTCTGAGCCGCCGCCCCAGGCTGATCTTCATCCAGCAGAATCCAGCCAACATCAGCGGCAGCATGCCGACCATCCCGAAGCCGCACAGGCCCGCCGCGGCCGACGTGCCACCCGCGCCCGAGGCGTCGTCGGAGTCCGAACCATCGCCGAGATTGCCCGGCGTTCCGACAATCGCATCCCCGTCGACGTTTGAACCGTTCCCGGACGATCCGCTGCCGTTGTCGTCACTGCTGTCTTCCTCGACCACGCACTCACTCGCGTCGATCGGGATGAGCAGGAAACCACGCGTTCCGTCGTCGCTGGAGCCGCGTGCGTTGCCCCAGCCGACGATCCACCCGTCTTCGTTGATATCGCGGGCCTCGGTCAGCGTGATGCCCGGGACTAAGGTCACACCCTCTTCGGTCTGCGTACAGATCAGATCGTTGAGGTTCCGCATTTGGCCGTTTTCGTAGATGAACGCCCGGCGTTGATTGTCGTCGTTCCCGGCCCAGCCGACGATCACGCCGTTATTGTTGATTGCCGAGGCGGCGCTGAAGCTGTCGTCGGCCAGCGCGCCGAGGTCGGTCATGGTGCCGTTTTGCCAGAGAAAGGCACGGGTGAGGTTGTAGCCGCCGCTCACACTCGGATCGGTGTCCGACTCGCCGACGACCTGGCTGCTGCTGTTGATGTCGCGGCCCCAACTGTTGTAGCCGCCCAGCGTGTCGAGGTCCTGCATCAAATCGTTGCCGCTATCGCCATTGGCATCCACATACCATTGGTCGCCGATCCCGTCGCCGTTCGTGTCGTTCGGCGTGATCAGGAAGGCATGGTAGGCGGCCCGCGAGCCTTGTAGCGTATACGAGTAGCCGGTCACTCGACCATTGTCGTTCACCGCCGTCGCGGCGCTGACCGGATCGGTATCCCCGCGGAACGTGCCCAGATCGACAATCAGATCGTTCACTAGATCGGCATTTGCGTCCGCGTAGAACTGGCCGGCGCTGGGTACGGTAATGACGGCATGCGTCGAGCCGTCATCCCGATCGGCCCAGCCCACGACATGGTTGCTGTTGCTGATTCCCGTCGAGGCGCTGTCCCATGCGCCTACGCACGGGTCGCCGAGCGTGTGCAGGTTCGTCAGGGCATCGCCTGGATAGGGCGTGGACAGGTCCGTCAGCACGGCCGGCCGCAGCAGAAACGCGTTCGTGATGGCAACCTGCGGCGGGCAATCGATTTCCGTCCGTGCCGTCCCGACGATCTGGTCGGCATTCGAGATGTCGTAGGCCTCGCTGTAGTTCAAGTCGAACAAGTCGTATGGATGCGCCAGCGCGAAGTGCACCGTTCCGTGCAGATCGGTCGCCGTCTCCACGTGCCAATGGGCACTGTGCCGGCCCGAATCCGCCTCCATCCAGCCGACGATCTGTCCGGTGTTATTCAGCGCGTAGGCCTTTGAGGAATCGCCCCCGTCGGCCCGCAACTCGATCAGCCGGTAGAGCGTGTCCTGGGCGGCCGCCGACGTGGCGGCGACGACCAGGAAAACCAATGAAATCGAGAACAATCGGGGAAAATGACCGGTTATCCGCATGGCATAGACCCTCTGCTAGTAATCCAAATTCTCCAAAGCCCACCCCGTTAAGACAACGCGGTCTTCTATTTCCTTGCCCCGGCATATCTTACGGGGCGTAGCCGGTGGACGGTGTCTCGCCCAAGATAGAGGCACGTTAGTGAATCGACATTCGCCAATACATGCTTCATCAACTGTGAGGATAAAACGAGATGTATAGTGAGGACCGAAAGAGATTCGTCCAGCGTGGCCTGGCAGTCCGCCAGCAAAGTCATGTAGCGGCCCCCCCCCCCCTCGGGCGGTCCCGGGCGCGGGGGTTTTTCCCGACTATAACGCCCCCCCCCGGGGGGGGCGCGGCACGTTTTGGGGCCCGCCGCCGGTTTGGGGGGCCTGGGGGGGCC
>JAUWNI010000021.1 GCA_030612705.1 Phycisphaerae bacterium
GGGGGGGTGGGGGGGGGGGGGCCCGGACGCTACAACCCGAAAGCCAGAGCGTGACATAGCACTAGCCGGAATCCGACTTAGGGACAGATTCCTCGGCGCTGCGCTTCTCGGAATGACAGTGTGCCCACGCAAATAACTCTTACCCTTGTGAGGGTCGTGAGGGGCTATCTTCCCAGTCGTGCTTTGAAGCGTGGTGTGTACCGGGCGCCGCCGGGGGCGAGGCGGCTTTCGAAGAGGACGACTTCCTCGACGGTCATCATCGGCGTCGCCGGTGCGGTGACTTCGTCGAGGACGCGGCACATTACATCGCCGCCGGCCGTGTTTTTGCTACGGCCGAGCGTGATGTGTGGGTGAAATCGGCGTGTTTCGCGTGGGAAGCCGAGGTCCTCGAACAACGGGTCGGCCAGTTCCAGCCAGCGCGCGCAGCCGCCGGTTTCGTCCTCGACGCCGCACCACAACACACGTGGATTTCTCGGCGACGGGAAACAACCCAGGCCGGTCAGGCATAGTGGAAACGGCTCGATGAACTCGGCGGCCGCCGCGATGGCGTCGCAGACCGCCGACAAGTGATTGTCGGACACCTCGCCCAGGAATTTGAGCGTTACGTGCAGTTGCTGCTCGGTGCACCAACGGACGTCGCGTGTGCGCGGCAATTGTTCACGCACCAGACGTGCCAGGGGGCCGCGTAGATCGCGTTCGAGCTCGACGGCGACGAAGCAGCGCATCACTCGAACCTGGCGATTGCCTGCAACTGTTTTAGGCGCTGTTCGATATCATCAATGGTGACGCTTGCCAGCGCCTCGACCGAGAACGACTCGATAACGAAGGAGGAGACGACCGAGCCGCGGGCCATCGCCGACCGCAGCGTATCGGGATCGTGACTGCCTTTCGCGGCCAGGTAGCCCATCATCGCGCCGGCGAAGGTGTCGCCGCAACCGGTTGGATCGATTGTTTTCTGCGTGGGATAGGCCGGCAGGACGAAGAGATCGTCGTGCGAGACGAGCAGGCTGCCGTGCTCGCCTTTTTTGATAACGGCGAAGCGCGGACCCATTTTCAGAATTTCGAGGCCGGCGACAACGAGGTTATTCTGCCCGGTCAGTAGGCGGGCCTCGGCGTCGTTCAGGACCAATCCGTGTATGGCCGATAGTATGCGTCGCAATTCGTCGGGCTCATTCTGAATCCAGAGATTCATCGTGTCGCAAACGATGAGCTTGGCGTTGGGGAATTGCCGCGCGAAACCGCGTTGCAGCGAGGGATGCGTGTTGGCGAGAAAGACGTAGTCGGTGTCGGCGAAATCGGGTGGGATTTCGGCCCCGTGCTCGGCGAGGACGTTTAGCTCGACGTCGAGGGTCTCGGCTTCGTTCATCGCTCCGGTGTATTTACCCTGCCAGCGGAAGGTTTTACTGCCGGGGCGGACCTCGACGCCGCGGGTGTCGATGCGTTTTTCCCGTAGCGGTTCGAGCAGGTCCATGTCGAAGTCCTCGCCGACGACACCGACCAGACGTACTTCGCTAAACAATGAGGCGGCGAGCGAGAAGTAGACGCTCGATCCGCCGAGCACGCCGTCGACGCGCCCGTGCGGGGTTTCCACGGAGTCGATCGCGATCGAGCCGGTTACCAGTAGCGACATGTTTAATCCTCTCTCGGCCTGGGGCCGCCGGTTTGAATGGATGTCTTTATGCTTGCGATAAAGCCTACCGCGCGAGGCGACTGCGGCCAACTTGCCGATTAGAGCGGTTTTCACGAGTCTATAGCGGCCCGCGCCTCGCGCGGCCGGCACTTGCTGTAGCGGCCCGCGCCTCGCGGGCCGAACGCCCAAAGCGGCGTTTCCGGCCTATCACGGCCGGCGAGGCGCCGGCCGCTAAATCATTCCCGCCCCGTAGTGACTTTTGCGGCGGACTGCTAAGCATCGCTGGAAGCACGGACAAGCAAACTGCCGCTTGTCCGTGGCACCCGGCGTCCCGCGCGGCCGGCGCTTGCCCACAGCCGTCTACAGCCGCGGGGGGCGCGGGCCGCTACACTTTGTCGAAACACGCTCTAGTGCTCTGTCACATCATAATTTTCGGGTGGCGCGGGCGTCTCGCCCGATAATCACACGGGCGGGCCGCCGGTGCCACCCGACTTTTTACTTGTGACAGAGCACTAGCGTTTTGTATCAGGCGGCGCGGGTAAAGGATCCAGCGAGATCTGGAAATCGGATTCCAGTTGGTTTCGCTCGATCAACGCGGGGATGTCCCCGCCGAAGACGAGGGCTTCGTATTCGTCCGCCTCGTTCCATATTCGCAGCCGATAGCCGGTTCGGTACGAGTTGCCGGCTGCCGGGTTGAATTGGTTGAGAGCCTCGGCGACGCAGGTGGGCGTCGGCAATTCGACCAGCAACCGGCCACCTTGAGCAAGCCGGGTGCCGATCCGCGCAAGCAGACGCCGACCCCAGTCGCGGGAAACCGACTGGTCGTTAGTTTCGGCCGCGCTTTCGAGGATGACCAGGTCCAGCGCCGATCCTGTCAGGTCGACTTTCCAGGTCATCGCGCCGGCGTTTGACGGCGGCAGCGGTCGCACGCGCGCGGTGCGAAATGAGTTGGCCGTTACCAGTTGACGGGCCGCTGCGGCGAGTGGGGTGGCCGTGGCATCGGCGTCCCGGCAGTGTTTTTCTTGCGCAACGGCATATATGGCGGCCGGGCTCCGTTCCGGCCGAAGCATACCGACAAGTAAAAGGGCAATGCAGAGTACACCGGCCAGGCGCATCGCGACATTCGTGCGGCTGCCCAGAATCAGCGCGAGCCCGGCACCGGCAATGGCGAGAAGCGCCACGATCATCGCCGTTGTGGACGGATTCCAACGCCCGGCGGCGCTCGGCAGGAGCACGAGGGTCAGGCCGAAGCCGGCGGCGACAATCCGGCCCACCCACGAGAGGGAACACTGTATGCTGTGGTGGGTTCGTTCGACGCGGTGGCCGACCAGCACCACGCACGCCGCGGCACAGCCCGTGACCACCGCCAATCTGACGAGCGCGATGTTGATCGGGTCAGCGAAGAGGCGCTGAAACGGCAAGAGCAACGCCAGCGCCCCCAGCAATAGAGCCGTCGCTCCCAGGTCGACGATCAAACGCAGCCGCAGGATCAGATACGCTACACACAGTCCGGCACACGCGGCTCCCGCCAGTGTAACGACGCCGAGGGGCAGATTCCGCGGAGTAACCCCGGTAGGTGGGATTGCCAGCACACAGGCGGTCGCGACGACGACGGCGGCCAACCCCGCGGTCAGCAGCGACAATGATTCGTCTCGCGTAAGCCCACATTGTATTGGCGGGGACATCGGCGTTTCCGCCGCGTCCGAGCGTCGTAACACGGCGATCACGCCGGCGAGAAACATAGCCAGCGGTGCCATCCCAGCCAAGACCGTCGCCGAGTCGATACGTGGCACGAGCAGACCCGCTCCAAACGCACCCAGTAGTATACTCGCCCATAGCCTCGCGATATGTATCCGCGGTTGGGTTGCCAATCGGTACCAGCCGTGCAGTGCCACCAGCAGCGTGGTGCCGGTCGCGCCGGCGACGACGAGTCCGGTTAACATCGGACCGGATAGCAGCAGGTGTGTCAGCCAGATCGGGTGCGCGAAACGCCGTGCCAGAAACCCGCGATATCCCTCCATCAGCATCGCGTAGCCGCCAAGCGCGACCCACGTCAGGGCAAAGATAATGATCAGCCCGCCGGCCAAGGCGGCGGCAAATTCGAGATTTGAGCCGACCGGGTCGTCAAAAGCAGTCGGCGGGGTTTTACTCGCGTTACCTGGGTCGTGTGTGATGTGTCGTCGGATGACGCGCCGTGGTATCCACAGCCCCAGCACGACGCCGAGGCAGAGTGCCGCAACAACGTAAGCCGGGCAGCGCGTGGGCGAGATGATGTGATAACGCATCTCGCTCAAGACGGCGATCAGACCGAGCGTCGCGCCCAGGGCGCACAACGCCGCACACGCGAGAACGTCCCATTGCATCGACAAGGGAAAGTGTGTGGAAGCTGAAATGTCCCGCGGTCGGGTGGTGCGTAATGCCGCCGCTTCCGAAGCCGGGACCGGCGTTTTTGGATGCGGTCGGCGTCGTGGATGCTCGCGGGGACTATCGGGGGCGGTTTTGACGATGGTTGGGAGTGGGCTGGGCTCGGCGTCGGTCTTGGCTTGCTGTTGCCGGCGCGCGGTCGGGCGTGACGCGCGGCCGGGGGACCGGTCTTTAACCGGTCTATCATTTTGCCCGCGTCTCTTCTTCTTACCGGATCCGCGTCGTCGTCGTCGACTCAAACCGTCTCCTGCCGCCGCTGTCGAGCTGCACTACCAGGTCGCCATTGTCGGTGATTTCGAGCACGGTACCAGTATAGCGGCGGGAGTTCTCCTCAAGTGTGACATACGTGCCGAGATCGTCGCAGCGGGCGATCCAGGCCGCGAGCAGCCGGTCGTTCGGCGCGCTCGACACGTATGCGTCGAGCCGTTCGATCAGCCCGCGGGCCAGGGCGGGGCGATCGATCGGCTGTGGACATTCGATTTCGAGCGAGGTGGCGCTATCGGCGAGCTCGGCGTCGAAGTGGCCGGGCTGCTGATAGCAATTCAAACCGATGCCGATGACCAAGGCACGCCGGGGTGGGTCGAAGCCGGGCAGGGGTGTCGATTCGGCCAGGATTCCGCCGAGCTTCTTACCCGCCACGATCAGGTCGTTCGGCCACCGTATTGTGGGACGGCAATCAGTCTCGGTTTCGACCGCTTCGCAGGTTGCCAGTGCGGCCGGCAAGGCGGCATATGTGATCCGCGGCGAGTCTTCCGATTCGATCAGCAAAACGCTCAGCAGAATCGAGGAGCCGCGCGGCGCGAGCCAGCGCCGTCCCTGCCGGCCGCGACCGGCGGTCTGGAACTCGGCGGCCGCCACCGCGCCGTCGCCCAGCTCGGCAGCGCGGCTGAGCAGGTAGGCATTGGTGCTGTCGAGTTCGGATAACAACTCAACGCGGCGCCCAAGACGGCTCAGCGGACCGGCGGGAAACAGATCGATCGTGGTAAGAGGACGATGCATGCTCGAACAAAACTCAACTCGGAAACAAGGTAACAAGGTAACTAAGTGACAAGGTGAAAAGGTGACAAGGTGATAAGGTCATGTAATGGTTTCGTAGCGTGGCTATTTACATCTTGTCTATTTGTGACTGTGTGATCGTGTTGCTTTGCGACTTTATCACCTTTTCACTTTATCACCTTTTCACCTTATCACTTCCTCATCCCGTACACGTGCTCGGGCGCGGGGTAGGATTCGTTCTCGATATCTTCCACCCAACGTCTCATAGCCGCCCGCGTCGTTTCGCCGAGGCGCGCCAACACCGGCACGAAGCGTGGCGTGCGGATGCCGCCGATTCCGAGCATGTCCTGGGTCACGCAGACGTGCCCGTCGCAGGCGGGTCCGGCGCCGCAGCCGATTACCGGAACGTCGACCGCGGACACGACCGCCTGGGACGCCTCGTTCGGTACCGCTTCGAGCAGCAGCATGGCGGCACCGGCGGCGACCAGTAGGCGGGCGTCGGCGGTGAGCTTGGTGATCGAATTCTCATCGCGGGCCTGGGCGCGATAGCCCTCGGGCGATGTGACGGCCTGTGGCAATAATCCCAGATGCGTGATGGTTTCAATGCCGGCCGCGGCAAGTTTGGCGACCAGGGGTTCGTGCTCGGCGCGGGCTTCAAACTTGACGGCGTCGCAACCGCTTTCGTCACGGAAGCGTTTGGCAGCCGCCAAGACCGTCTCGTTGCCGCCGGCCATGCTTTCATAGGGCAGGTCGCCGACCAGGTAGACGTTAGGGGCTCCGCGCCGGACGGCTTCGCCGAGCACGATCATCAGGTCGAGCGGGACATTGCGTGTGCTCTGGTGGCCGAGCAGGACACAACCCATCGAGTCGCCGATCAGGAGTGAATGTACGCCGCCGGCCTGGGCCGCGGCCGCGGTGGGATAATCGTAGGCGGTCAGCATGGCGAACTTGCGACCCTCGGCTTTTCGCTGGCGCAGGTAGGCCAGATCAATCCGTGGGGATGTTGAGATTGACATGAGCACCCTCAATTCGCTCGGCAACACTTTCCGGCTATCGGACCGGATCTCGGGTCAGAGCAACCGTATGCATCGACCACGCCACAACAACAGTATTTAACAGTTATTTATGGAATCGACGACTCCCATAATAACCGACGTGCGGGCCGGCTCCTAGTGAATACCGTTCATCGGAGCGACTGTTTTCTCACGATTGAAAAACGCCTGTGGCGGCAGGGGTGGGTCTTTTGAATGCTTGAGGTGTGGGGACGTGGATGAGTGTGCCGCGTAGCCGGTGGATCGCCCCGAGTATAACGGGACGAGCAGGTGGCGCTATGGTGAAAACTGTCGGCGGACTCTCGCGATACCCGGACACGTGTTCGTTGCCGAAACCCGAACGAGTTGAGCAACCAAGCTTCCAGAGCGGGCTGAGATGCTTGAAAGCGGCATTGACATCTGTGTGATCGAAGACGACGCCGATCAGCGCAACCTTCTTGTGCGGCGATTGCGTCGTTGGAAATATACGGTTGTGGATGCCCACAACGGCCGCGAGGGATTGCAACAGGTTTATCAACATCGCCCGCGTGTTTTAATTTGCGACATCGTCCTGCCGGACTTCGATGGAATCCAAGTTTGCCGCGAGGTCCGGAACGATCCGACGCTGGACGGCACCTACATCGTTCTGGCCACCGCGTATGATGTGAAGGAGCACAAGAGCCGGGCGCTGAACGCCGGCGCCGATGAGTATCTGCGCAAACCCTACGATATGGAGGAGTTACGGGCCCGGATCCGCAACGGGTTGCGTTTCAACCGCTTGCAGGAGCGCCTGGAGCGTGCCGCGCTGACCGACGGTCTGACCGGGCTGTGGAATCACAGTCAATTCCGCGACCTGCTCGACCGCGAGTTCATCCGCACACGTCGCTACGGCGGAACCGCTTCGCTCTTGATGCTCGACTTGGACCACTTCAAAGCAGTCAACGACACGTTTGGACATGAAACCGGCAATCGCGTCCTGAAAGCGACCGCGCGTCACCTGCGGAGCAGCGTCCGCGAAACGGACATCGTCGCCCGCTACGGCGGGGAGGAATTCGCCGTCATCTGCCCGGAGACCAACCTGAATGATGCCACGCGGTTGGCCGAGCGAATCCGTAAAGCATTTCCACGGCGGGTCACGTCGCCGGAACACCCGCAGCTTGTCGTGCGGGTTTCGATCGGCGTATCGGGTTCCGAAGATGCGCGGGTGAATTCCGTGACCGATCTGATCAACCTTGGCGACGAGGCGCTCTATTGCAGCAAGCACCGGGGTCGCGATCGGGTGACCCGTTGTGACCAGAGCCCGACCGATGTGATCGAACCGGAAGGTGACCTGGACATGCTCGATCGGCTTCGCAAGGAAGTCGTCGCTCTTAGCATGCGCTCCAAGGATCTGAGCCTGCAAAGCATTTGGGCGCTGATTCAGGCACTCGAGGCACGCGACGGTTACAGCGCGTGGCATTCACGCAACGTGATGCTCTATACGAACTGGCTGGTCGCCTCCGCCCACTGGTCGCGGCCGTTGCGCCTCGCGGCCAGCAACGCCGCCATGCTCCACGACCTGGGCAAAATCGGCATCCCCGACAAACTGCTGCTGAAACCGTCGGCGCTCGATCCGGAGGAGGCGGCGCTGATGCGCCAAGTTCCGCTGATCACGTGCAAGATCCTCGAACCGCTGCGCGTGTTCGAGACGGAGATCCTGATCATCCGACACCTGCGCGAGCGGTACGACGGCTCGGGTTATCCCGACGGGCTCAGCGGCGACGGCATCCCGATCGGCTCACGCATGGTCGCGATCGCCGAGGCGTTCGATTCCATCACTTGCAACCGGGCTTATCGCCCCGGGCGCTCATTGGACGAGGCGCTCGTAATCTTTCGCGAGGAAGCGGGACGGCAGTTCGATCCGAATTTCGTCACACTCCTGGAAAAAGATATCGCCGCCAACCGTAAGCGCTGGCAGGAACAAATCGACCGCGCCCGCGTCGAGATGCCGAGCCTGGTGTTGCAGGAAGGCGGCGAGTAACCCCGCGACGACCCAAGTAGCGGCCTGCCCCCGTGCCGGCCGTAGGTCGGGTGGCCCACGGCTAAAGCGACGGGCCACCCATGTAGCAAGAAAGCTGCGCGAACCGTGAAGAAATCGGCTGTTTGTAGCACCAGGTCTGCTACGACAATTCCACGTCGCGGGCCAGTTGCAGCGGGCCGATTCCCGCCTCCACCGCATCCAGGATCGCGTTAGACTCCACCAGTAGACGAATCGCCTCGATGTCCGGCCAGAGCACGCGGTCGTCCACCAGCGGCGGGACCTTCTCGCGGATCAGGTCGTAGGCGATCGCGGTCCCCTTGCCGGGGCGCTTACCATTGTGAAACTCGAACGCCTGCGCCGCCGACATCATTTCGATTGCCAGCACGGTCCGTACGTTCTTCAGGATCTCCGTGCACTTGCGCACCGCGATCGGCCCCATGCTGACGTGGTCCTCCTGATCGGCCGATACGCTGATCGAATCAACGCTCGCCGGATGCGAGAGCACCTTATTCTCCGAGACCAGGGCCGCCGCCGTGTACTGCGCGACCATCAGACCCGAGTTGAGCCCCTTGCCCTCGACCAGGAAATCCGGCAGCCCGGAGAGCGTCGGGTTGAGCAGGCGGTTGGTGTGTCGTTCGGAAAGGTTGGCGACTTCGGACATCGCGATGCAGAGGAAATCGATCACCATGCCGATGCACTGCCCGTGGAAGTTCCCGGCGGCGAAGTACTCCTGCTCGTCGCCGAAGAACAGTGGGTTGTCCGCCCCGGAGTTGGCCTCAATAGTGACGACCTGGCGGACGTACTCGAGTGTGTCGAACGACGGGCCGAGCACCTGCGGCGTACAGCGCATGCTGTAGCCGTCCTGCACCTTGCCGGACTTGTCAGCCATGATCTCGCTGCCGGCAAAGGTGCGCAGCAGATTAGCGGCGACGGCGTTCTGTCCGCGATGCGGACGGATGCGGTGAACATACGGATGAAACGCCCGCTCGACGGCGCGCAAGGCATCGAGGGTCATCGCCGCCGCTACGCAGGCATTTTTAAGGATGCGTTCGGCGTCGTAGGCCAGCAGTGCCGCTCCGGCCAGCATCACCTGCGAGCCGTTGATCAGTCCGAGACCTTCTTTGTAGGTTAAGTCGGTGGGCTTGACGCCGGCTTTCTTCATCGCCTCGGCGCCGGACATCGGCTCGCCCTTGTAGAACGCCCGGCCTTCGCCCATCGCGACCTCGGCGAATTGAGAGAGCGGCGAAAGGTCGCCGCTGGTCCCGAGCGAGCCTTTTTCCTGTATGTGGGGCACGACGCCCTTGTTGATCATCTCCAGGACGGTGTCGATCAGGCAAAGCCGCACACCGGAATAGCCTTTCGCCAGCGTGTTGGCCCGCAGCGTCATTCCCGCCCGTACGACGTCTTCCGGCTGCGGATCACCGGTGCCGGCCGAATGGCTGTAGACGATCCGGCGTGAAAGTTCGGCACTTTGCTCGGGGGAGATGCGAATACGCGCGAACTCGCCGATGCCGGTCGTCACGCCGTAGACCGGGATGTTGTCGGCCACGCACTTTTCGAGGTAATCGCGCGAACGCTGCACTTTGGCGCGCGCTTCCTCGGCAACTTCCACCTTAACTCCTTGTCGGGCGACCGCCGCGACCTGCTCGATTGAAAGCGATCCGCCGTCGAGAACAACTGTCATTGCCTGTCCTTTCCAGTCAAATGCGAGGGTGACTCGTGCCACGCGCCGCCGACTCTATCGACGGTGGGACATCATCGGTAATCAAGAGGCGGCATTATAGCACGCGGCGAGCGGAACGTGACGGCTTGGTCAGTTTCCCTGCTACATCGTGCGGCGGGCATAGCCTGCCCCACGCCTCCTAACGCACGGAGACCAGCGTTGCGACCAGTCCCATGACGATCCCAAGCAGCGCGCGGACCATACCTGTGTGGCGTGCGGGCTGTAAGTAGATTCTGACCAACGCGTGGATTCCCAGCAGGATCGCCACGGGGCCGAAGAGCCACGACACGGGATTCGGAATCAGAATCAGAAGCAGACTGAGCAGTCCGGCCCAGAGCGAATACGTCGCGAAGCGTTTGCGCGACTCTTCCCGCCGTTCAACCTCGAAATACTTCTCGCTTTCCGTCTTTTGCTGCCGTTGGGCTTGATTCGGATCTGCCGCGCTACTATTGCGATCCAAAGTTGAGTCTGGCATTTTCAAAACCTTCGTCAACGACGTCGTCGTTACGCCAGCGCGAACTCGACCGCCGCCTCGGCGTGAATCGGCGTTGTGTCGAACAGCGGGACCGGACTGTCTTCCGGCTTGACCAGCAGGCCGATCTCGGTGCAGCCCAGGATGATGCCCTCGGCGCCGGCGTCGGCGAGCCGCCGAATGATCGCGCGATACTTCCGCCGCGATTCGTCTTTGACGCGGCCCGCGCAGAGCTCGTTGTAGATTACATCGTGAACAACCTTCCGATCGGCTTCGTCGGGGATCAGGACGTCGAGGCCGTGCTTTTCGCCGAGCCGACCTTTATAGAAGTCCTGCTCCATGGTGAAGCGCGTCGCCAGCAGCCCGACCTTGCCCAGGCCGGCAGCGCGGATCGCGTCCGCGGTCGCGTCGGCGATGTGCAGCAGCGGAATCCTGACCGCCGCCCGCACCTGTTCCGCCATCATGTGCATCGTGTTCGTGCAGATCACGATGAAGTCGGCCCCGGCACGCTCGACCGCCTTGGCGGCGTCGATCATCCGGCCTGTCAGTTCGTCCCAATCGCCGCGGTGTTGCAGTTCCTCGATTTCCTGGAAATCGAACGACCAGAGCACGCATCGGGCTGAGTGCAGTAGTCCAAGCCTGGCACGCACCGCTTCGTTGATGATACGGTAATAGGGAACCGTCGATTCCCAACTCATCCCGCCGATCAGGCCGATGGTTTTCATAGTTACAGAATGTAACAGGTTGACGTTGTAATCGCGAGTAGATCGTGTATGTGATATCCTGTTCAAATTACTAACAGTCCACCGCAAAAGTCATGTAGCGTCGGGTCTCCGTGCCCGACGTGGGATGAAAATTGCGTTCCACGGCCGACACGGGGGTCGGCCGCTACAGTCTGTGGCCGGTGCCGACTTTTACGGCGGACGGGTAAACATTGTGGCACCGGCGTTTCGCCGGTGAATAAAAGAAAGCCGTTCCGGCGGTGCGAGGAGATCATTATGCGTCGTTTCGCGAAGTTCCTGGTTGTTTGTGCTTGTCTAGTCGCGGCGCAGGCGCTTGCGCACGACATCGAGCATCATGCGGCGGTCGTAATCGATACGGATATGGGGATGGATGACGCCGTCGCGCTGGCGTTGGCGCTGCAAAGCCCGCGGGCAAATATCGTTTCGATCGTCGCGTGCGAAGGTGCCGCCGGCGCGGAAAAGAGCATCGAGCACCTGGAACGTATGCTGCACATGTTCAATCGGCAAGATATTGCGCTGTACGCGCCGGCCGCGCTTGTGTCCGGCAAGACGCCGCCCCCGTTTCGGAACTTCGCCGAAGAGTCGGTAGGGGGGGCGTTGCCGGCGCTGGTTAAGCCGTTTCGCCGTCCGTTTTCGCCGGAGGCCTACATTTCTCCCCGTGGCAAGACGGTGATCCTGGCGTTGGGTCCGCTGACCAACCTGGCGGCTGCCTTGCAAGCAAAACCGGAGATCAAGGAAGGCATCTCGAAAGTGATCTTCGCCGGGTCGCCGATAGCGGGCGAAAGCTGGAATGTGCGTTTCGATCCGGACGCGTTGGCGGCCGTACAGGCGGCAGGCCTCCCGTTGGTGTTCGTCGTTCCCTCCGGGGGCGGTGCCCGCAAGCCTGAAACTTGGCGCGAGGGTGACCTGACGATCGGACCGGGTACGTCCGTCGGCGAAGTCTTTTTCAACCGGCTGCTAGCGACGCCGCGGGTTCGGCAACACTACCTGGAACGTTTCGAAAGCTTTTATGACGAATTGGCGTTTCTATACTTCGTCGACGAGACGCTCTTCTGGGGCAAGGGACGCAAGGACCTGCTGGTTCCGAACAACCGCGTGGGTATCGTCAATCTGTTTACGCGGCTGCTCGCTGACGGCCGGCAAGGTAAACATCGGGTCGTCTTTGTCGAAGGCTCACTGCCGGACAGCGTTTTCCGGAAGGACGTGAGAGAGCGCAAGGCCCGTATCATCGCCAACAGCGGCCGGGCCGAATGGTTCGCACAACTGCTGATGAATGAAATGCACGAGCACCTGGGGGCGTATTCGGTCATCGGCGTCAAGATGGGGTTGCGAGCGGCGGAATTGCTCAATGCGCCACAGCACGGGATGAAGGTCGTCTCGCACGTCCCGCCGCGGCCACCGGTCAGTTGCCTTAACGACGGCATCATCGTCGCGACCGGCTGCACGCCCGGCCGGGCCTTGTTTGAACAGGACCCCGGCAAGCCGGGCACGGTGGCGGTGACGTTCGAGTACAACGGCCGCCGTCTTACGCTCGCATTGAAAGCGGAATATCGCGACAAGATCAAAGGCGAAATCAAAACGCTGCTGGATCAGTACACGCTCGAAGATCACGAGTACTGGCTCGGTGTGCGAAAAGTCGGCCTCGACATCTGGGAAAACTGGCATCGACGGGACCTGTTCGACGTGATCGAAGGGCCGGCGGTGTCCAAGTAGTGTAGCACGGCCGCCCCAGGCTGTGACGGATTCGGCCGGCACGGGTCCCGGCTGCTACCTATTTCTCATGGACGCGGAAAGTGATGGATGTCCAGAAGCTTTCCCAGTCCGCCTGGGGTGAGTCCTCGAGCGGCTGGTTGTCGGCCTTTTGGCCGTGCGTGTTCGGTCGGATGTGGTGGACGCGGAAGAGCCACGGCCCGGGGCGCGTCAGTTTGAGGCGGGCCTCGCCTTTCGCATCGGTGAAGACGTTTTCGACGAAGGTGTGCGGGGCCAGGCCGCCGGGGGTGCTGGAGACGCACATTCCGGCGGCGGGTTTGCCCTCGTAGAGCACGCGCACGGTTACCTCGTCACCCACCCGCCGCCGGCAGGGATTGGACAGCGGGATGATTTCCAGCGTGTGTCCGATTGGCTTGGCATAGTCGTCCGCGGAGCGTTCGCCGACCTGGACGAACGTCTTGGTCAATTTCGTGTAGTTCATGCGGCCGGGCGTCTTACGTTGGCCGCGTTTATGCCGCAGGGACGCGGCTTCCTTGGCGAACTCCTCCGCGAGATATGCCTCAAACTTCTCGGCCTCGAACTCCATGAAGTGCGGGTGAAGCGAGGCGGCGATGACGTGAACGCCCGGTTTTTCGAGGTTGACCTTCGCGACGAGTTCCTTTCCCTCGATGCGGAAGCCGCGGACATCCTGCTTGCTGTTGCCGATCCGCACGAACCACTTGTCCACCCGATTGGGCTTGGTCGCGTATTCGCTGGTCGGAAACTGCTCGGCAGTGGCAAAGGCCAGGCGGACGGCGCCCGGGCCGGGGATGGAATTCTCCGAGGCCATCACCCAGGAATCATGTGCCGGTGCCGGGGGCGCACAGATCAACAGTATGGACCAACCGACAACCCAACAGGCTTGCCGCGATGAGCGTTTCGTCATTGTTCGTACTCCGGCACCAACGAGTGCTCTGTCAGTGCTGCTTTGATGGGTTCAACCTGAGGAGCCGCGGACTGACGGCCGCGGCTCTTCGGGTTTTGTTGCCACCTCTATGAAAAATCACCGGGCACCAAGCCGATATCGACGATGCTGCACGCGATGATCGGATCGAGGCCGAGCTGCCGAGCTTGCTCGACCAGCGCATCGCTCTCGGCCCCGGGGTTGACGAAAAACTCGTCGGGCCGGACGGTGGCAATCTCGGGCAGCACCTTCAGTCCCACCGTCGGCGGGAGATAAAGCGAGACGCGATCGATTTTGACGGGGATGTCCTTTACCGACGGGTAAACTTTCAGCCCCTCGATCTCGCCGCCCTTGGGGTTGACCGGGTAGACCTCCCAGCCCTGCTTGAGGTGGGCGCGGATCGATTTATTGCTGAACTTCTCCTGGTCGGCGGAGGCGCCGATGATAGCGGCGGTTTTATGAGCCATAGACGGCAAGTATCACACACGCCTGGTGGCTGATCAAGAACCAATCTGATGGGCGGCTTCATTGGGGGTGGCCCACCTCTTTAGAGGTGGGGGACACGAATAGGGTTCGATTCGTGTCCCCCACGGCTAAAGCCATGGGCTACCCGATCACTTGAACCCTTGGCCCCTCGACCCCTTGGCCCCTTTGGTTGCGGCCAAAGGCCGCACTATGGGACGCCCCCTTCGCTAAAAGCGTCATACGCCCTGTCGAATACTCTCATAATCAGGCAGAATACACTTCTGTGAGTACGGACGACTCGACGAGATCGGAAGCCGCGGCGATCCAAAGCGACGGGACAGACGAACCGGCGACGATCGTGCAGCGTTTCATTGTCACGCTGGTGCAGCGCTACCGGGCGCTGCGCGACGCCGGCGCATCGGCTTTACCGCCGCCGATTATCGACGATCGGCTGACTGAATTGCTGCTGGCCGAAGCGGCGCTGCGTTACGCGTGCTCATCAGCGGGTAGCCGTGAGAATCGGCCGTTGCAACTCGCCGTGCTGGGACCCACGCAGACCGGCAAGAGCACGATCGTCAACCTGATCCTCGGCACGCACGTGACCGAGGTCAGCCCGTTGGCCGGGTTCACGATTCATCCACAGGGTTTTTGGATCGGCTCTGAAAGCCGGGACGATGGTTGGGTGACGGACTTGTTCCCCGGCTGGCAACGTTGTGAAGCGGACCGATTTTCTCGTGATGAAGACAAACTGGAGCGCTACGTTCTGACGTTCACAGGCGAGACGCCTGTGCCACATGATTTGCCTGTGCCACATGATTCGCCCGTGCCACCTGATTCGCCCGGGGGGTTGCCGCCTTGCGTCGTGTGGGACACGCCCGACTTCGATTCGCTCGCGGCACGGAGCTACCAGCGTGGCGTATTGGAAGTGGCGGCGCTGGCCGACGTCCATGTCTTTGTACTTAGCAAGGAAAAATACTCCGACCTCTCGGTTTGGCGGATGCTGCGATTGCTGAGTCCGCTGGGGCGTCCGTTGATTATTTGCTTGAACAAGCTCACGCCGGACGCAGCCGAGCCGGTTGTCGCCTCACTCAAGCAGCGTTTACGGGAGATGGGTGGGCACGTGGCGACATCGCAGATTATGACGTTTGAATACCAGCCGGGGCTTGGCATGTCGGCGGGGCCTGATTCCCCGGCCGGCGAGGCGCCGGCCGCTACTTCGGCCGGTGCGGAGTCCGGTCGCTACGTTGTGGTGTCGGCGGTTCGAGATTTGCGCGAGCGGATCGGCCGTCGATTGAAGGTGGCGCGCGCGACCGATCGAGTGGCCGGCCCGCGGGCTTTCGTCCGGCAGCACTGGCCGGACTGGACGGCGCCGCTGGAAGTTGAGCTGGCGGCGTTGCGGGACTGGGATGAGCTCGTCTCGGCGGCCTTGGACGAGGCGGCGGAATCCTATCGCCGCGATTTCCTCGACCATCCCCAGCGTTTCGATACATTTCGAAGGGCCATGGTCGAGCTGTTGCATTTGTTGGAGCTGCCGGGTTTCGCCAACGTGCTGAGCCAGGTGCGGCACGTGTTGTCGTGGCCGGCCCGGCGGTTGTTCGCGGCCCGGCAAGCATGGTTTGCGCGGCGACGCAAGCGGAAGGGAATCCCGCACGGACTCGGCAGCGAAGAGGTGGTGCTGTTTCAACTGATCGAAAAGCTATTGACCTCGCTGGAGCGCGACGCCGCCCGGCGCTGCGATCCCGCAACGCTGGGCCACGCCGTTTGGCGGGCGATTGCGAAACGGCTGGAGCAACAGACCGCTCGGCTGCGGCAAGGCTTCGAATCCGCCGCCCGGCAGCAACGCGAGGATTTCGCGCCGGTGATCCACGCGGCGGCGAATCAGTTGTATGAAACGCTGCAAAAAAGACCGGCAATGCTGAATACCTTGCGGGCCGCCCGGGCAACCACCGACGTTGCCGCCATCGCGCTGGCGATCAAGACAGGCGGATTGGGCATCAACGACCTGCTGTTCGCGCCGGCGATGTTCGCGTTGACCTCGATGCTGACCGAAGGCGCCCTCGGCTCGTACATGTCGCACGTCGCCAACGATTTGAAGAAGCAACAGCTCAAACACGTCAAGTCGAAGTTGTTGGAAGGCGTTTTCGCGCGGGAATTGCGCGGCGTGACGGCCGATTTGAAGGACGCCGAGCTGTTCGGGATCTCCGCGGAGCAATTGAGTGCCGCCACGGGGGCTCTGGACACGTGGGAGTGCAGCGAAGATGAGTGAGGCTTTCGCCACGTTGGTAACCCGGACGCGGGCGTGGTTCGAGCGGGCCCGCGAGTCCGGCTGGCTGACGCAACTCGAACTGGAATGCTTTACCTCGCTGGAAAATCGCACGCCCGCCGACCTGTTCACCGACGCACAACAACGCCCGTTGGTGGTCGCATTTTTCGGCGGCACCGGCGTCGGCAAGAGCAGCCTGCTCAACCGGCTCGCGGGTGAGCCGATCGCCCGCACCGGCGTCGAACGCCCAACCTCGCGCGAGGTCACCATCTACCTGCACGAATCGGTCAAGCTCGCGACGCTTCCGCCCGAGCTGCCCGTCGAGCAGGTACACGTCAAGCGGCACCGGTCCGACGGCCGGCGTGATGTGCTCTGGATCGATGCCCCCGACATCGACAGTACACAACAGGAGAACCGCCGACTCGCCCTGGCGTGGCTGCCGCACGTCGATCTGCTCATCTACGTCGTCAGCCCGGAACGCTATCGCGACGACGTTGGGTGGCGTGTGCTGCGGCAACGCGGCGAGCGGCACGGGTGGATGTTCGTGCTGAATCGCTGGGACGAGGGCGACGCCGGCCAGAAGGACGACTTCGCCCACATGCTCCGCGGGGCGGGGTTCAACGATCCGTTGTTGCTGTGCACGAGCTGCGCGGCGGGGACGGCCGGCGAGGGCTCCGGCCGCTACATTGAAATGACGAGCCAACTGCCGACGCCCGATCAGTTCGACCGGATCGAGTCGGCGATCCGCGAGTACCTCGCCGAGCACGGCGTACGCGAACTCGAACGGCTCGGGCACCGCGCCCGGCTGCTCGAAATGCGCGACGCGCTCAACACAGCTCGGCAACGATTCGGCGATGACGGCCAATGGAAAGACGTCGATACGTGCCGCGAGCGCCATTGGCAACGGACGCGGTCGGCGCTGGTGCAGGGGTTGGAGTGGCCGATTCGCGCAGCCGCCGGCCGCTTTGCGATTCGCGAAAGCGGATTGGTCGGACAGGTCGTTCGTCAGGCGGTCGTCGCGACCAAGAGTGGAGCCGGCCGAATTGAAGCCCGCGGCTCGTCCGAAGGACAGGATGCGTCAGGTCTCGATACGACTGAACTAACTCAACCACTGTGGGACGATTGGACGCGGGATAAGCTGGCCGAGTGCCTCGATGCGGTCGAGGTCGAGGTGCGTCGGACGGGAATCGCGGCGACGCCGTTGCGTAATTGCTTCGATATGGTTGCCGAGCAGGCCGGCCCGGTCGTCCTGCGAAGCGTGCAAGAGCGGTTGCGGGCGGCAATGGCGCAGCCGGGCACGCGTTTGCAGCGCGCCTTGCGGCGTGTGACCGGGTTCCTGATGGCGGCACTGCCGCTGCTCGGTTTGCTGTGGGTCGCGTACAACGTTGTGGTCGGGTACTACCGGGCATCGACCGAAGGCGGTACGTATCTCGGAACGAATTTCGCGGTTAGCAGCGTTCTGCTTATCGTAGTTGCGTGGGCGGTGCCATTCGTTTTCGATCGGATGCTGCGCCCCTCGCTGGAGCGCACGGCGCTAAAGGCGATGCGGGATGGGTTGGCGGACGGGCTCGATCAGCTCGGAGAGCAGTTGCGCGATGCTGCGGTCGAGGTTATTCAACAAGCCCGAACCGGTCGCGACGATGCCGGTGGGATCGTCGGCGAAATCTCGCGTTTGGCGCTTCAGCCGTTGGCCGCGGGCAAGGAGTCGTTGTCACGTTTGCTGGTGACGCCGGTGCGCCGCGCGGCGGAGTTGGGCAGTGTCACTGTCGGCAGGGGGAGGGAAGGCCACGCGGGTTAAAATCCGCGGCCCGTCTGTTTCAGGTCCGCGCGGGTAGCAACATGGCGGCGATGTCTTCGGATGCGCCGGCGAGCTTGATCGGCTGGGCCGGCACGCCGACCACCGTTGCCATCGGGAGCACGTCTTCGAGCACGACGGCTCCCGCGCCGACAATCGCTTCGCAGCCGAGCGTGACCTTCGGGATAATCGTGGCCCCGATGCCGATGAAGACGCCCGGCTCGACTTTCACCCGGCCGGCGATGCGCACACCTGGGCAGATGTGCGAACCCTCGCCGATCATGGTCTGATGGTCGATGATGCACCCGGTATTGAGGATGACGGAGTCGCCGATCTGACAATTCGCACAAACCACAGCGCCGGCCGCGATTACGACATTACGACCGACGGTGGCGTTGTAGGCCAGCGTGGCGGACGGGTGAACCGCGTTGATTAGCTCCAGTCCGGTTTGTTCGACCTGGCGGGCAAGCCCGCGGCGGGCTCCATTGTCCCCGATCGCGATGATCACGCCGTCGATGTCCAGCTCGGCTGTCAGTTTTTCCAGGTCGTCGATACCCCCGTGGACGAGGAAGCCGTCAACGCGGCGGCCGTGGATATCGGAGTTATTATCGAGAAATCCGACGATGTCGTATTTGCGGGCTTGCAGCAGGATATCGAGCACGACCCGGCCCTGCCCGCCGGCGCCGAGAATGAGTACGCGTATCTTGTCGTCTTTCGTAGTGTGCCGCATGCCAGTATCTATCTATCGGGACGGAGGCGTCCTTTGCCGAAGTACGGCCGGTCTGCATCCGGTGCGTCCATGACAGATTGCACGTTTTTTGTCGTAGGGGCATCGACAGTGAGCCGGTTTGCGGCTACCGTTTTCCCCGGATATACGATCTGTTTTTGAGTGAGCCGTAAGCGGTTACGACGAATGCGCCAGCCAGTCGCAAGTCGAACCGTAAGATCGACCGATAATAGCTTCCGAAGTGACTAAACTATAACGGCGTGGCGAGCGAACCGCGCGACGGGCGTGAACGTAGAATCGCCTGTTCCGGTGAATCGTTTAGGGATTCCCGTGACCGGTTGGGTTTGACAGACGGCCCCGACGCCGTTTAATTCGGTCCTTCAATAGCCTGGAAGTCGAGTGTGTACATCTGGTTGTACGCGACTCTTGCATCGTACCTCCTGCCAAGTGGTCGTTGGAGGTCCGGTCCACCGCGCGTTAAGCGGACGGTATATGAATATCAACTATAAGAATTCGGCAATGCTGTGTGCCGGCGTGTCGTGCGTGGTGCTGTTCGGAATCCTGACGGGTTGTGCGATGATGCCCCCGAAAAGCTTCCTCGATCCGACACGCGTCGGCATGTTTCCCCTCGAGAATCGCGAAGGCGGTATCCGTCGCGTCTTGACCCCGCGCGAAGGCCCGGTCGGCTTGGCCAACGCGGTGGAGCCAACGCTGGAAGATCTCGTGGCGATTTATGAGGAATATCGTCTCGGTCCGCTGGATCAGATCGGGATCATCGTCAACGATTTGATTCAAGCGGGGATTCCGTATCAGGTGACGCTGGAAATTAATTCCACGGGCTATATTCGTCTGCCCCAGGTGGGTTTGATCAAAGCCGTCGGGATGACCGACCGCGAATTGGAACAAGACATCATCACGCGTCTCCAGGAGGCCGGCCTGCTGCCCGACCCGATCGTGCAGGTATTCATCACGGCCAAACGCCACCAGTTTTTCAGCGTGATCGGTTCGGTATCGCGGCCCGGATCTTACAACCTGGTGCAGCCCGACACACGTCTGCTCGATGTGCTCGGGATCGTGGGGGACATCGGTCCCCTGTCGAGGAGGGCTTATATCGTTCGGCGAATGGAACCGGGTCTGCCTTACGAAGAGGAAACGCCGATGGAGTTGCCGGCGGAGGATGAGGGCTTGATCATTCCGCCGCCCGACGATGATGAAGACGGTTTCGAGAGCACGCTGTTTTTGCGGCAGGGTTCGGGCTTGCAAGAGCCCCCGCCGGCTGAGCGGGAGTCGCCGCCTGATGAGCAGGAGTTGGAAGAGATCATCGCGCCGCGTCGGCCGACGAGTCCACCGGCCTCGCAGCAGGCTCCCGAGCAGGGCGAGCGGCGTTTCGCCCCGCTGATTTTCGATCCGACGACCGGCACGCTCAAGGAAGCCCCGACGGAGCAGGCTCCGATTCGAGCTGAACAGCCCGCGGAGCAGGCTTTTGAGGAACCGGCCGAGCGACCCGAATTCGACTGGGAGGACGTTCCCGAATACGAATTGTCGCAGCGGGTGATCGAGATCGACGTGGTGGCGTTGAAGGCGGGTGACCCGCGTTACAACATCGTGATTCGCTCCCGCGACCTGGTCAACATTCCGGTCGATACGGGCGTGTTCTACATGATGGGGGAGGTTGCGCGGCCCGGTGTTTACAGCTTCGGCGGCCGCGAGATCACCATCAAGCAGGCGATCGCCACGGTCGGCGGTTTCGGCCGGCTTGCCTGGCCTTCGCGCTGTGAGATCATCCGCCGCGAGAAGGGCACCGACAAGCAGATCACGATTCCGGTCAACCTCGATCACGTTTTTGCCGGGCTGGAGGACGACATCCTGCTGCGGGACGACGACATCGTGAACGTGGGCACGGACATCATCGCGCCGTTCCTGTTCGTCATTCGCAATTCATTCCGTTTCACCTACGGCTTCGGATTCGTCTACGACCGCAACTTCGCGGACAAAGACGCGTACTATGGCCAGATGAACCCGGAATCCCGCAAGATTGCGGAAAGGCAGCAGCAGGGCTTGCCATTCTAGGAGAAACCGTACGGATGGCAGCAGTACCTACATCCTTGCCGCCGGCGACCATCGACTTCAATCGTCCGACACGGATTCGCGCGGTCATCGTCGGGCTGGCGTTCATCGCCGTCTTCTACAACGTTCTGCTCAATCTGAGCTACAAGTGGTATCACTCGGCGGACTGGTCGCACGGGTGGCTGATTCCGCTGTTCAGCGTGTATCTAGTCTATCTGCACTGGAACCAGGTTCGGCGGGCACCGCTGCGTTATACGTGGAGCGGGCTGGCACTGATGATCGTCACGTTGGCGGGTTACCAGTATTTCCTGTGGGTGCTGCCGATGGATTACCCGCGGGCGACGATGATGCTGTTGTGCTTGCTGGGCGTGATTATTTTCCTGTGCGGGCTTCCGATTGCGCGGTATATCTGGGTCCCCTGGCTGTACCTCTTTTTCGCGGTCCCGCTGCCCGCAAGTGTTTACTTTACTCTAACCGACCCGTTGCGGCGGATGGCGGCGGTGGTCGCCATGCAGGTGCTCAGCCTGTGTCCAAACCTGGATATCTACAAGGTCGGCTCGACGATCGAGTACGTGTATCAGGGTCAGAGCGGGGCGCTCGGGGTGGCCGACGCGTGCAGCGGAATGCGTAGCACGATGACGCTCTGCGCGTTGGGCGTGGCGGTTACCTTTATCTCGGACCGCCCGTGGTGGCAGCGTTTGATCATGGTCGCATCGTGCATCCCGATCGCCATCTTTTCCAATTTCGTGCGGGTCACGACGACGTGTCTGCTGCACATTTACATCGATCCGAAATACGCCGGCGGAACTTATCACACCTTGCTGGGTTTGGTGACGTTGCTGCTGGCGTTCGGGGTTTTCAGCGGTCTGGGTTGGTTATTGAGTAATTTATTAGTGGAAGATACCGGTCCCGAAGCCGCGGAAAAGTAGCGCGCCTCAGCATGCCCGAGCTGGAACGGAGTATTCGCGAGCATGGCGAAGTCGCCCACGACAACAGATAACGCAAGCCCGCGCCGAAAGACCTCGGCGCGCTTCTACGTTTGCGTGGGGGTTCTCTTGCTGACCGCCGTCGGCATGCAAGGGACGGCGGGAATTCTAAAGACGTATTTTCGCAAGGCGGCGCTTCCGCTCAAGCAAACGCTGGACGCGCTGGACCAGAGCAAGCTGCTGCCGGAGTACGCCCCGCACCGGATTCAACCCGAGTTGCTCAGCCACGAGGCGATCGAGAACCTCGGGACCGAGGAGTATTTGCAATGGAATTTGACCGTTCTGGATCATGAGCGTGACGATCCGACCGCGGTGGCTCGGCTGTTCATCACGTATCACACCGGTGGGCCGGGACTAGTGCCGCATAATCCCAAGGAATGTCTTTCGGCCGCGGGGATGACGCTGAAGAAAGAGACTCTGATCGAGATTTCGATCCTGGATTCGGGCGGCGTCGAACGGACTTTACCAGTCAGCGTGCTCGAGTTCGAGTTGCCGCGGCGGCAGATGACGCAAATGCGGAGCGGCGCTTCCGATAAGCAGTGGTTGGTCGTAGCATACTTCTTCTACGTCAACGGGTGCTATGAGACGACGCGGACGAACGTTCGCCGGGCCGTTTCGAACCTATGGGATCGGTACGCGTACTATTCGAAGGTTGAGATTTCATTTAACGACGAATCTTTCACACGGTTGCCCAATCGGGAGGAGGCCGTGGAGGCGACGCGTCGGCTGTTGCGGAAGCTGATGCCGATTCTCTGGGAAGACCATTATCAGGATTGGGAAGCGATCAAGAGCGGCGCACCGCCCGTGATCCTCAGCCGGTAGAAGGAATTGAGGGGTTGTAACAATGGCTAAACGGCGACTGAACAAGAACCTGGTAGCGTTCATGACGATTGCGGGGATCGCGCTCGCCGTGATTGTCGTAGTGATTGCGACGATCAACATGGCGCGCAGAGATCCGGAGGCGATCGCACTCAAGGCCAAGGCTCAGGAGGAGGCGGGCGATCCCCGCCGAGCGATTAATCTGTATACGAGCGCGTACGGCGAGAGCAAGGACGCCAAGTACCTGATCGAAGCGGCGCGGGTTGCCCGAGATATGGGCGAGTTGAACATGATGTTCGGCCTGCTGAACGGCGCATACGCGGACTCGCCTGACGATCCACGTGTGCTGCATGCGTTGCTGGTCCGCTACTGGGAAATCCACGATTTCGGGATGGGGCAGTGGCAGGATGTAATGGAACGCGCCCGAAAGCTATGCGACCAGGAGCCGGAAAACCTGCTAGCGCTGGCCTCGCTAGCCGAGGCCCTGGAGTTGATGAAGAGCCAGGAGCCGGCCTACGCTGACGAGGCGGATGAAATCCTGCGTCGGGCGACCGAGATAGATCCGACCAGTTCTTACGTGGCGCTGGTGCGGGCCAAGCAAAGCCTGCTGCGCGCCAGAGAACGAATTCGCGATGCACTCCGGCAGGGGCGGCGTTCAGAGGTCGCCGGCATCGTGGACGCGATGAGTGCCGAGCGCGTCGGATTCCTGGAGCCGGCCCTGGAAGCCCACCCCGATGACGTTTCGTTGCGAATAGCATGCGCGCAGGCGCTGGCAGAGAACGAGCGCTGGTCACAGGTCCGTGAGTTGCTGGAGGAGGGGATCGAGAAGCAGGCCGAGGATCCCGATCTCCGCTACGAGTTGGCCCGGGTGTATCTGCAAGAGATCGAGCAGAAGAGACAAACAGCCGTCGAGGAAGTTCGCGCCCAGCTGGAAGGGGCGACCGTGGAAGAGGCTCGCGCGCGGATCACTGCAGCCGAACGTGCCTCGATCGATCAGGATTTGATTGCCGAAGCGCTGCGGCACACACAAAAGGCGGTTGAGATCGAGCCGGCGCTCTACAAGGCATACTCGCTACGGGTCAATCTACAACGCTTGGGTTGGCTCGGGGACGGGAGCTGGAAGGAGCACCCCCAAGGCCGGCAGAAGATGATTCTGGAATCTTACGAGGCGGCCTTGCGCGATACGGTGGGCTTGCAGTCGATTCGCGCGGTGCTGGCCGGCTATCGTCTGGAGTGCTTGGACCTGATCGCGGCGGCGTTCGATACGGCCTCCTCCTTTTACATCGGCAGTACGGACGAAGAGGTTCGCTCGCAAGCGTTGACCTATATGCGGAGATTCTTGCAGGAATCGCAGACGCAGTATCCCGAGCGCCCTCAATCGTCGCTGATGGAGGGGCACGTGGCGTTGATCGACGGGGACGAGCGGCTGGCCGTTAAGGCTTTCAGCCGAGCGGAGGAACAAGCGGAGAGGGGCGGCGGCGTTTACTCGGTCCTGGGTCGGGTGGCCAAGGAAGAGTTGGCCAAACTCTATCGCAGACTGGGGAAACTCGGCTTGGCGCTAGAGTACACGGTCGATGTGATCGAGGATTACGAGTTGCGGCAGCGGACACCTCCCGGCGAACTCTCTCTGAATCATGTGGAGTTATTGTTGGCGCTCGACCGCCCGCGGGAGGCTTTGGACCTGGTGGAATCCCTCACGCCGCTATTTCCCGATTGGCTGGCGTTGAAGGCGGCGCGGGCACGGGCCCTGACGGCCCTGGACCAGGGTGAGCAGGCGATGCGGGAGATGGAGGCCCTCTCGTCCGACAGCCCGAATTTCCTGTTTGAGCAGGGCAAAGTCGCGGTTCTCAACGAAGACTACGACACCGCGGTGGATCTCTTTAGCAAAGTCCTGGAGACCAATCCGGAGCACATCCCAACGATCGAACGGCTGTTACGTGCCCTGTGGGCGGCCGAACGCACCGACGAGGCCCTGCAATTTATTCAGGGTTGCCTGGAGACTACCACGAACGAGCGTCTGCGGCGCGTTCTGCAAGTGTATAACCTGGTGTTGTCCGAGAGCGATCTCGAGGTCCGCAAGCAGAAACAGCTCGAGTTTATCGCTGATATTTCGGATGAGTACGAGCGGGCCGTTGAATTCTTCAATTTCTGGCGGTCACGGGGCGAGTTGCCGCGGGCGTTGAGCTATCTGGATCAGATGGAACGACTGCGGGAAGACGATGCGCGGGTATTGCGGCTTCAGTTCGATTTGGCACTACAGATGAACGATTGCGAGCGGGCCGAGAAATACCTGATGCCTCTGGGCCGGTTGAACGTCGACCAGGTTGGTGGGGCGACGTTCCGCGGGCGTTACGAATTGCGCTGCGGCCAGGCGAGCAAGGCATTGGCGGAGTATCGTGCGGCCGAGCGGGAATTCCCGCGCGATTCGGAACTCAAGACACAGATCGCACGGACGTTGATGAGCCTCAAGCCGCCGCGTTATGAGGAAGCAATTCAGATGCTCAGTCAGGCGGTTGAGTACGACCCGCGGAGCTTCGATGCACAAAAGCTGCTCTATGCTTGTTACGAGGTAACCGGGCGGCGCGCCGAAGGTATCCCGCACCTGGAAGCGGCCGCGGAGGTGGCCGCGCGGCTTCGGCTGAAAGACGATTACATCGAGGCGCGAGCCCAGTTGCTCGAAGAGGAAAGAAATCCACGGCAGGGCATCGAGAACCGAGAGAAGCTGCGCGAGGAAAACGCCGAAGACATTGCCAACTTGCTGAGACTGGCGGAGCTGTACGAGAAGGTCGAAAACTTTGAGTTGGCCCGAGAGTGTTTGCTGTCGGCGGCGCAGGTGAAGCCGGAGAATCTCGCCGTCGCCAGGTTCAGCGCCAACTTCTTCGCCGAACGCGATGATCGTGAGACCGGCGAACAATTACTCCAGAAACACTTGGAGGCACAGGAAGGGTTGGGCGAGATCGTTGCCCGGAGCTTGCTCGGCCGATTCTACGAAACGTTAGCCGACAATGAAATCCGGCTCCTCCGGGAAAAGCTCGCGGCCGGTGAGTCCCCGGAAACCGTCGCGCCGCATCGGGAGGCCGTCCGGAACCTTCGCAGGCTTGCGTTCAATGCGTATCAACAGGCCCAGGCGCGGGTTGGCGAGGCGCTGGCGGGCAGTTCGGAGGATGACCGCCGCCGGGCGATCATTATCAGCGCATCGGAACTGGCCGATTTCTTCCGCCGAATGGAACGTTTCGAGGACATGATTGAGGCGTACCGGGTTGTGTTGAGCCATCTTGATCCGGACGAGACCGCCTCGATACGAGCCGCCCGGCTACGCATCATCGGCGGCCTGCGGTCACTCAAGAGGTATGGTGAGGCCCGGGAGCAAATCGCCACCTATCGCCGGGAATTCCCGAAGGATCTGCGGGGGATGATGGCGGAGGCCGAACTGCTGATGGCGGACGCGAAGTTTGACGAGGCTCGTGAGTGCCTGTCGCGCGTACTGGCAGAGGATCCGGACAGCGCCTGGTCGCTCTACATGCGCGGGCTGATCAATATCCAGCAGCAACATTATGCGGACGCCCGCGACGACCTCTTGCGGGCGAAAGACCTTGCGCCGGAATCGTTCAAACTCGAGCATCGTCTTGACCTCTCCCGGCTATACGAGCTGATGGACAAGCCGAAGCTGGCCGAGGCGGAGCTGCGCGAGCTACTCCCGCTCGAACGCGGCGGCCGTGATGTCGAGCTGCGGCTGATATCCCTTTTACAGAAGACCGACCAGATCGAGCGCGCGCAGGAATTTGTCAATCAAATGAAAGCGCGCGATCCCAAGCAGGCGTTCTGGCCTTACCAACTCGGCAAGTTGTTGATGGATCGGGAGGAATACTCGGCCGCTGCCCGGGAACTGCAAAAGTCGGTCGAACTGACCGCGGGGACGAACCCCAAGGCGATCGAGGACTGGCTGCAAGCGCTGGTCCGCGGGAACCGGGCCGGCGAGGCAATCCGAATCTACGAGGGGCTGAACCCGGCTATACTCACACCGCCGATCAAGACGTATGCCGCCGAGGCCTACCTGGCTGAGGAGCGGCGGGAGATCGCGGTTCCGTTGCTGGAACAGGCAATTAGCGAAGCCAGTTTCCACGGCGTTTCCATGGTGCGGGACGTGGCCCGACGCGTGAACGCACTGTTGGGTCGGGAGGCGGGTCTGGCACTGGTGCGCGGCGTGCTCGATCGTGCAAGTGAACCCGATGCCGAGATGGTTCTCCAAATCGCGCTGGCGGAATACCTGGTGCGTGGAGTTGATTCGGAGGATCAGGTGAGAGCTTTGGAGACGGTCGAGGCGATGCTTGCCGAAATGCCCAAGGATGGCGTGCTACGTTTTGAGGCCCTCCTGGTGCAAGCGTTGGCCTTGGATCAGATGGGGGAGCCCGAAAAGGCGGTCGCCGTCTACGAAGAAGCCCTGCAGTTGAAGCCGAATGATCTCCGGATCTTGAACAATTTGGCGTATTTACTGGCGGACCAGCTTGAACGTCCGGCGGAAGCGCTTCCGTACGCGCGGGAGCTCCACGAGACCGCGCCACCTAACAACCCCAACATCCTCGACACCGTCGGGTGGGTGTATTTCAAGGCTGGAAACACCACGCAGGCCCAGCCGATATTCCTGGAAGTCCTGCGGATCGATCCAGACAACATTGCCACCCGCTACCATCTGGGGCTGCTTTACGCCGATAGTGGAAGAAAAGCGGATGCGAGGCGTGAATTCCGCCGCGTTATCGAATTAGCCCGCGAAAAGCAGGACGCGGATTACATCCGGAAAGCGGAAGAGTCGCTTGAGAAGTTGCGCTAAGCGCGTGTCGGCCGAGGTTTGCGGGCGTGTGTTCGTCCCGTTTCTCGATTGGCGGACTGAGTTGTCTTCACGAGGTGCTCCATGAGTTCCGTTTCAACGCCACAGCAGATCACCGGTCCTCAGCCGTACGCGATCGGTTCTCCGATCGGATCGACGACCGCCGCCACCGAGGCGGAAGGCATCACCTTTGCCGATGTCACGCGCATCCTCAAGCAACGCAAGCTGGCGATCATTATTACCTCGATCGTGCTCTATGTGTTGGTGACGGTGGCGACCGTTCTGATTGGTCTTTACGTACCAGCCTACACGAGCGAGGCGATCCTCGAGCTCGAACCGCCGCGGACCGGCGATATCCTGATGCCGGTCGAGAGTGAGGTCAACACACAGTACATGGAGCAGTTGCTCAAGACCGAGGCGGCGAAGATCAAGAACCTGGGGCTGATGATGGACGTCGTCTCTCAGCCGGAGATCAAGGCCACCAGGTATTACGAGTGGTACGACAGCAACGTGATGGAAGCCGCCGTCGGGTTGCAGGATGATCTGTCCAGCGCGCCGTTTCCGGATACCCAACTGATCCGCGTCGCGCTCGCCTGTCGCGATAAGGAGGAGGCCCGGCTGATCGTCAAGACGGTCGTCGAGCGCTACCTCGGTATGTATCGAGATCAAACCAAGGACGACATGCTCCAGCAGACCGAGGGCTTGAAGGACACGCTCGCCGAACTGGAGAACGAGCTCGCGCGGAAGCGCGGCGAGATCAGGCGGTTGCGAGAGAGCTCGAATATTCCGGCCATGGAGCTGCACCGGCTCGAAGCTCGCCAGCAAGTTGTCGTGCTGCGGATCCAGCTTAACGAGTTGGATGCCGCCGTTGCCGTGCTGGATGCGCAGTTAGCGGGTCTGCGGGGCCTCGATCCATCGAAGATTCCGCTGACCCACGAACAGGAACTGATCGTCGAGGCCGATCCGATTCTACGTTTCTGGCGTTCGCAGGTGGAGAACCTCGATGTCGAGCTCTCCGCGCTTGCCGAGCAACTCGGGCCGAATCACCGGAACGTTGTGATTTTGCAGCGCCGCCGCCAGGGGTATTACGAAAAGGAGGTGGCCAAGCGCGAAGAACTGATAGTGAAGGTTCGCGCGCGGCAGATCGAGCTGTTGCACCAACAAAAGGCCCAAACCCAGAGCATGCAGGTTCGCCTGCAAGAACAGGTCAAGGAAGTGGAAGCCGAGGAGCGCGACCTGGACCGCAACCTGATGGTTTACCTGGAAATGCTTCGTGATGAGGAGCGCCTCGGCGAACTGATCGGCGAAGTCGAGCTCAAGCTGACCGAGGCTCGCCACGCCATGCGCGATAAATCCCGGGTTCGGCTGTGGCTTCGGCAGCCGCCGCAAGAGGCTATCGAGCCGAGCCGGCCGGATTACAAGGTGTACCTGATCGGTGGTATTTTCCTGGCCTTGGCCGGGGGCATCGGGCTTGCCTTCCTGCGGGAGCTGACCGACCAGGCGGTCCGCACCCCGGTCGACGTGGCCCGCTTCTGCCGCCTCTCCGTACTCGGTTGCATCCCGTTGCTCGAAGACGAAGAGGCCGACGTGGACGAGATCGAGGAAGCCGTTCGTCTGGCGCCGCATTCGCTCATTGCCGAGGCCTTCCGCCGAACGCGTACGAACCTCCAGTTCTCCGGACCGGCGGAGTCGCAGCGCTCGCTGCTGATTACCAGCCCCAGCCCCGGGGACGGGAAGACCGCCGTTGCAATCAACCTGGCCACGACGTTGGCGCACAGCAATCTGCGTGTCTTGTTGATTGACTGTAACTTCCGGCGACCGGCGATTCGCGAGGCATATCCCGGGACCCGCCCGGAAGGTCTTAGCAACGTCCTGATCGCCGAGGGCAAGCTCGAGGACTTCGTCACCAAGACGGATCTCCCGACGCTGGACGTGCTTTCGAGCGGCCCGATGCCGCCCACGCCCGCCGAACTGCTCGGCTCGGAGCAGATGCGCGCGTTGATCAAGGAGGCGACCGAGCAGTATGACCGCATCATCCTCGACGGCCCGCCCACGCTGCTGATCAGTGACGCCACCGTGATGGCGATGCAGGTGGACGGCGTCATCCTGGTCGCCCGGGCCGACGAGAACACCCGCGGGACGCTCAAACGCGCCCGTGAGCAGCTCGAAGGCATCAACGCCCGCATCGTCGGCGCGATTCTCAACGGCGTCCGCGTGCGGGCCGGCGGGTATTTCAAGAAGCAGTATCGCGAGTTCTACGATTACGTCAGCGACGAAACCATCCCGGCCGAGTTGCCCGGCCCGCCGACCGAGCCGGACACCGATCCGCGGGATAAGGCTTAGAGCGGGTTCAGCTCAGATGTAGCGTCCGGCCCCCGTGCCGGACGTCGATGCGGTGCTGTTGACGACGGCCGACCGGGGCGTCGGCCGCTACGAATAAACTGAAAATGCTCTAGTGTGCTGAGCCGGAAACCGTTGCGTTTCTGGGGGAGGAGGGGAGTACAAGGCTCTACCTTGCATTTCCCCATGTGCAAAGCTGGAGTTTTGCCCTCCCCGAAAATCTTCGATGAGCTTGCGACTCTGCACGTAGCTTGCTGATTCAGCAATTAGCGCGGCCGTTGGCCGAAACCAAAGGGACCAAGTGGCCGAGGGTCCAGGGAATCGGGTGGCCCGTCGCGAGGGTGCCCCATCCCGTTCCGAGTGCCTGTCTGGCAGGCACTCGGTCGGGGTGGGGGACCGATTCGAGGGAGCAAGGTCGGTGCAGGTTCGAATCAGTCCCCCACCCCGTTTCGCCTGCCCCCCGGGCGGGCGAAACGGGATGGGGCACCCCCCTTGGCCTCTTGGATTGCGGCCAAAGGCCGCGCTGTGTCTTGGCGGTTTGAATTCTGTAGTGCACGGCGGCTTGAAATGTATTCCTCGGCAGGCGATACTCCCGGTCGCGAGGGTTGAAACAAGGACAGGCTGCCACGGATGGACTTCCGCAACTCCACGGATCTGGACGACTCACGCCTGTACGCGATGTTTCTACGGCACACCGTCCCGTATCGTCATAATCGGCTCACGGTGCGCGTACGTTACAGCCGAGGGGCGGATTTCTCGGGCACGTGCTACTACCGTGAAGCGCGTATCCTGGTGAACATCGGCCGGCACAACCGCTACCCCTATACGTTGGGCACCAACATTGCGAAAGCTCACTCGACGCCGACGGGTTGGCGTCGCGAGGTCTATCACCTCACCGTCGTCAACGCCGAGCAACTCGCCCTGTTTGTTTATCTGCACGAGCTGTTTCACTATCTGGTGAAGGTGGCCGGCCGTTCGCCGCGGCGTAAGGAAGCCATGTGCGATCGCTTCGCGGCGCGGGTGTTGGTGGACAACCATGGCGGTACGGTTCGACTGCACTCGGGTCGGCCGGTGCAGCGAGAATTGTGGGATTTCAAGGATCTCGACGCGTTTATCACCGCCGCCCCGCGAGAACCGCAAATGCGTCTGCCGCTTTGCGGCGAAATCCCCGTGAAGATCCGCGGTGCGTAAGCGTGTAGTGCTCTGTCGCTACTCAATTGATGGGTGGCCCATGGCTTTAGCCGTGGGGGACACGAATCGAAGTCCTATTCGTGTCCCCCACCTCTAAAGAGGTGGGCCACCCTTCATATTATCCATCATTCCGCGTGCAACCGAGCAGGAGTGCGTCGTGTCGATGTCCCGAACGCGGCTTGACGGTGAGAGCGCCCCTCCGGACAATCGCTGACATGGACTTTGAGACTCTGGAAGCGGCAACGCCCGAGCGGATCTGGAAGGCGTTGCGGGCACACCTGCAACCCGGGCGGCCGCGAACCATCCCGGTCGAGGAGGCTCTCGGCTGCGTGTTGGCCGGCGACGCGCGCTCGGCCCACGATTTTCCCCCGTTCGATCGTGCCGTGAAAGACGGTTACGCGGTTCAGGTGTCCGATTTCGAGCGAGGTAAGGCCCGGCTTCGCAACGTGGGGCTGGTACCGGCGGGTGTCGAATGGCCCGAGCCGCTCGAAGCGGGAACGTGTATCCGTATCAATACAGGTGCTCCGATACCGACCGATGCCGACGCGGTTGTGATGGTCGAGCACTCGCGCGAAGCCGAGGACGGGTTTGTTGAATTCGGCGACGATCCAAAGGTTGGACAATACATCAATCGCCAGGCGTCACTCGTCAAGACGGATGAATTGCTGTTGCGCGCGGGGACACGGATCAACGCCGGGACGCTGGCGGCCCTGGTCGCGGGTGGGATCACGCGGGTCGAGATTTTCTCCCGACCGCGAGTTGCCCAACTCAGCACCGGCTATGAACTCGTCGAACAGGGCAAGGAGCTCAAAGAGGGACAGATCCACGATAGCAACAGCATCGCGCTGGAAGAGTTGATCCGTCAGGTCGGCGGCGAAATAGTGATGTTCGGGCGTTGCCCGGATGATCCGTCGGCGTTGCGGGCCTCGCTCGAACTGGGAATGGCCAACGATTTGCTATGCGTTACCGGCGGGATGTCCAAGGGCACGCACGACCTGGTACCCCGGTTGCTGGAAGAATTGGGAGTGCGTTGGCTGATCGCCGGCGCGGCTCTCAAACCGGGTAAGCCCTTGCGGATCGGACGGTCGGAGACGGGGTGTTGGGTGGTCGGCTTGCCGGGCAACCCGGTCAGTTGCGCGATTTGCTTTCTGTTGTTTGGACGGGTGGTGCTGGAAGGGTTGCAGGGTTTGCCGATCGGCAAGCCGCCGCACATCGCCGGCATCCTCGGAGCGGACCTGCCGGCCAACGAAAAGCGTCCGATGTACCAGCCGGCCGAGTGGTCGACCGGTTCGAACGGCGAGATTCACGTGTCGCCTCTGGTATGGCGCGGCTCGGGCGATCCGTTTGGGATGGCGATTGCCAACGCGCTGCTCCATCGAGACGCCGGCGTTCCCGCCGCCCCGCGGGGCGAAACCGTCCATTTCATCCCGCTCGATTTGCCACGATGAAACACACCGCATCGAAGCAGCGTAACGACGATCGGCATGACGGGGCCGCAATGCGCCCGGTCGGCCCGTTATGGCGCGACTTGCTGCTGATGATCGCGCTTTCCGCGCTCAGCTTCATTTTCCTGTCACTTATCTTCCCGCCCCGCGGCGTCTGGCCGCTGGCGTTTGTCGGCCTGGTGCCGTGGACGGTCGCGGTCTGCCGCGTGCAACGACCATGGGTGGCACACTGGGGCAGCTTTCTACTCGGGTGGGTGTTCTTCCTGGTGAACCTGAAGTGGCTCATGCCGGTGACGGGGCTGGGATTCATCGCGCTGGCGTTCTATCTTGCAATCTATTGGCCGCTGGCGGCGTGGGCCGTGCGCACCGGTCGGCGGGCCGGAATCTCGCCTGCCTGGTCGCTGCCCCTCATCTGGGTCGCCTGCGAGTTTCTCCGTGGCTGGGTGATGACCGGATTTCCCTGGCTGTTTCTCGCGCACGCGTTCTACAAGCAAACCGTATTCATTCAGATCTGCGACCTGATCGGAGCCTACGGCGTCACCTTTATCGTCGCCTTGGTCAACGGCGTGCTGATCGAATGGCTGCTGTGCTGGTGGCGGGCGGCGGGCGAGAAGCCGCGCCGCGTCAACGCGCTGGTCGGTACCGCCGCGGCCGTGCTCGTACTGCTCGGGAATGTTTTCTATGGCAAGTACCGGCTGGACCAGGCTGACTTTCGAGACGGCCCGCGCGTCGCTGTCATTCAAGAGGATTTCCTACAGTGGAGTTCGGCACCTTTCAGCCAGGAACCTCAATTCGTTATCTTCGCGCGCTATCTTGCACTGGCGGCCGAAGCGGCGCGCGAAGAGCCCGACCTGCTGGTTTTCCCCGAAACCGTCTGGGGCTCGACGCAGAACATTGACTTCGTCGAGAAGGAGTTGCAAGCACCCGAGGAAGTGTCGGTCGATACGTGGCAATACGGCAAGCTCTGCCACAACGCCACCTCGGCGCTCGCCCGGGGGGATTATGCCGCCGTCAATCAGGTCATTGCCCGCTTTGAGCGTGCCCTGAATACCAACATTCGCGCTCACCGGCCGAAGTACGAGCTTCCGCGCCTGCCGGCCGAGGGCGGCCCACCGGTCACGCTCGTCGTCGGATCCGTGTCACTGGAAACCCTGCCGGAGCAAGCCTATCCGCGGCAGAAACGCTTCAACTCCGCGCTGGTATACGACAGCAACGGCGAGCAGCGCCGCCAGCGCTACGACAAGATTCACCTGGTCCCGTTCGGTGAGGTGGTCCCGTTCCGCAACGCACGCTGCCTCGGGCTGGACCTGCATTGGCTGTATAGGTGGCTCAACAAGCTCAGCCCGTTTAGCTACGGCGGGACGATCGAATACTCGCTTTGGCCCGGTGAAGACTATACGGTTTTCGACCTCGACATCGGCGACGAGACCGTCCGCTTCGGCGTGCCAATCTGCTACGAAGACACGGTCCCCGACGTGCCCCGCCAATACGTCTGGGAAAGCGGTCGGCGGCGGGTCGATTTCCTGATCAACATCAGCAACGACGGCTGGTTCCTGCACAGTGAAGAGTTGCCGCAACACCTGGCGATCTGCGTGTTCCGGGCCGTCGAGAACCGTGTCGGCATCGCGCGGGCCGTCAACACCGGCATCAGCGGGTTCATCGACCCGAGCGGGCAACTCTACTCGCTGGTCGAAGAAGACGGCCGCACGTACGGTGCCGGACTGACGGGGTATCGCGTCGCGTCGGTCAAGCTCGATGATCGCGGCAGTTTCTACGGGCGTTTCGGCGACTGGTTTGCCATCCTGTGCGTGCTCGCCACTTCCGCGCTGTGGGGCGGCGCGATCGTGACCCGCTGGGTATTCAATCTCCAAAAACGCCTGGCGGCTCGACGCGCGAGAAAGCGAGGCGGCTAACAGTCCGCTGCGAAACCCGGCGCGTCCATAGACCGTAGCGGCCGACCCCCGTGTCGGCCGTAGCACGTCGTTTTCATCCTAACGTCGGGCACGGAGACCCGACGCTACATGACTTTTGCGGCGGACTCTTAAATGCACATGTCGCGGCGACTCGGCGGTCTGGCGGTAATCGGCGTTTTGCTTTGCGGGGGATGCCGGAATCCGAATGTGAGCCTCTCGCCCCAGCGGCAAGCTCAACTCGAACACCGGGCGATGTCGCTGTTGCTGCGTGCCGCGCAAAGCGAAAACGGATTGGTACGAGCCAATGCCATCGAAGCATTGGTGAAACTGGCGCCGGACGAAAATCTGACGCTTTTCCGCGAGGCCGTCACGTGCGAGGCTCCGCTCGTGCGTTTTGCCGGCTGCGTCGCGCTCGGCCAGGCGCGCGATACCGCCTCGCTCAAGGCGCTGCTGCGACTGATCGACGCTGATCCCGATCCGCGCGTTCGGCTGGCGGCGGCGTTCGCCGCCGGTCGTTGCGGCGATACGAATTCCGGGCGCGTGCTGGCGATGACGCTGAGCGACCATCCCGACGAGAAACTGCGGGCCGACGCGGCGTACCTGATCGGCGAACTCGGCGAACCGAAAGCACTCACACGCCTCAAGCTCGCCGCCGCCCGCGAGAACTCCGGGTACGTCGTCGTACAGATCGAGTCGGCGATGGCTAAGCTAGGCGACCGCGACAGTCTCGACAAGCTTGTGCAATACACGCTCAAGAGCGACGCGGTCACCATTCTGCTGACGCTGCAAACTCTGGTCGAACTGGCCGAGCCGACGACACGCAAGGCCCTGGAATATCGGCTGTACAGCGAGGCCGATTATCTGCAAGAACGGCTGATCGCCGCCCGCGCGTTGGGTCGGCTGGGCGTCGACGAAGGGTACGAGCTGGCATTCAAATCGCTGACATTTTCAGCGAAAGACGACAACGAAACAATGCAGGTCCGCTCGAACGCCGCTCTGGCACTCGGCGCCATCGGCCGGCCCCGCGCTCTGCCGGCGTTGCAACGTCTGGCCGAAAGCGAAGACGACCCGCGCATACAGGTCGCCGCGTGTTATGCAATCTGCCAAATCACGGCGCGGCCCTTGGCCGCAACCAAAAGGGCATTGACGATTGGGGATTGACGATTGACGATTGGGGATTAGTGCGGGGCTGTGCCGTTGAGAGCACCCACTTTGCACTTTGCACTTTGAACTCTGCACTCTGAACTCTGCACTTTGCACTTTGAGCTCTGGACGGGTGCCGTCGCGGGTTGGGACGCCGGCCGTTTCGACGCACCTCTGCCCCAGCCGGCGGATTCGGTCGCTTCCGCAATGGGGCGGCCGCGCTCTTCGTCGTGCACGGCCGTAAACGACCCCTGCATCAGGTAGCGAATGGGCTTGCTCCAACCTCCCAGCATCTGTAACGAGACGCGCGTCGTTTGCACGCGCAGGCTGCCGCGCAAACGGTCGCCCGACTCACGGTACAGGGCGCCGATGCCGACCTGTGAAGCAAAACGGCTCTCCCACGGTCCGAATTTGACCCGCGCCCGCAACTCGCGGCGGCCAAGCTTGTAATTACGGGCCTTGCCGGCCGGGAGCCTCTCCAGTGCAAGCGACAATTGGAATTCAAATCGCAGCTTGGGACTGAAGAGCGAGGTCTGTCGGCGCTGCATCGCGATCCAGACCCGACCGTCTTGATCGGCCCACCAATAACATTCCCGCACCTTGATAGGAGAAACGTGCGGCGCCGGCGGGTCGACCGCCTTGAAATTCAACGAGGCAAACTCCAGCCGTCCGCTACCGGCGCACCCTGTCAGCCAGCACAAAGTGATGAGCGACAACCCCCACCAGCAACGCGCTAAACTTGCTGTCAGATCGCCGATCACGCGTGCGGAACCGGGAACTGCGCGCATAGCTCGCGGATCTCGTTGCGAAGCTTCTCCGCAACCGCTTCGTCGCCATCGGCCGACAGAACACGATGAATCAATCCCGCCACCGTGCGCATCTCGCCCTCCTTCAGCCCGCGCGTCGTGAGGGCCGGCGTGCCCAGCCGCAGACCGGAAGTCTGCGTCGGCTTGCGCTCGTCGAAGGGAATCATGTTCTTGTTGGTGATGATGCCGGCGGTTTCGAGCCAGGCCTCGGCCTGCTTGCCGGTCAGGTCCGGATGCACGTCGCGCAGGTCGACCAGCAGCAGGTGGTTGTCGGTACCGCCGGAAACCAGCCGATAGCCGTGCGACTGCAACGACTCGGCCAGTGCCTTGGCGTTGTCGAGGATCTGCTGCTGATACTGCTTGAACTCGGGCTTGAGCGCCTCGCCGAACGCGGCCGCCTTGGCGGCGATGATGTGCATCAGCGGTCCGCCCTGCGTGCCGGGAAAGATCCACTTGTCGACCAGCTTGGCGTCCTCCGCGCGGCAAAGAATCATCCCGCCACGTGGCCCGCGCAGCGTCTTGTGCGTCGTCGTCGTGACAAAATCACTGTGCGGGACCGGCGTCGGATGCAGACCTACGGCGATCGGTCCGGCGATGTGTGCTATGTCCGACATCAATCGGGCACCGACTTCCTTCGCAATCTCGCCGAACGCCGCGAAGTCAAGCTCTCGCGGGTAAGCCGAAAAACCAGCCAGAATTACCTTGGGCTTGCACTCCAGCGCGAGTCGGCGGACCTCCGCCATGTCGATCCGTTCGTTCTCGCGGCTGACGCCGTAGGGCACGATGTTGTAAAGGCGTCCGCTGATGTTGACCTTGAGTCCGTGCGAGAGGTGCCCGCCGTGGGCCAGATCGAGCGAGAGCATGGTGTCGCCGGGGTTCAGGCTAGCCATGTAGACGGCGATGTTGGCCGAAGCGCCGGAGTGCGGCTGGACGTTGGCGTGCTCGGCGTTGAAGAGCTTCTTGGCCCGCTCGCGCGCGAGATCCTCGACCGCGTCCATGTTCGAGCAGCCGCCGTAGTACCGCCGACCGGGATAGCCCTCGGCGTACTTGTTGGTGAAGACCGAACCGGTCACGCTACGGACGGCGACCGATACGTGGTTTTCCGAGGCGATCAATTCGAGCGTGTTCTGCTGGCGCTCCTCCTCGCGTCTGATGATTTCCGCGAGTTGCGGATCCGATTCCTCCAACGACTGAGTAAGAATGTCTTGCATTAGATAAGTTCCTTCACTGTTGCGGTGTTACGAAAGCACGGACATCCGCGCGTCACGGGGTTTCGGCCGGACGATCGTCGGCGGGTCGGGCCGCGCCCACCTCCTCCGGCTCGGGGGCAAACTGTTCCTGGAGCTCGACCAGCAGGGCCCGCTCCAACCGCCGATCGCGCTTGACAAACGTCCAAACCGTGTTCTGGCGGGTTGTGGTGGCGGCGTCGCGCTCGATCGGGGTTTGACTGGGTGCGTCGCTGATGCGACTTCGCTCGGGTTGAAAGACCTCCTGCCGGGCGGTGTCCTTCCGCTCGATCTCGATCCGCAGCCGGGCGATCGCCCCGTCGCCCCGCTTGGCGACCGCCAAATGAGCGACCCGCCGCATCGTCGAGCGGCCCCCGTAAAAGTCCCGCGCGGTTCCGCTGTCGGATGAGGTCTGATACTCGACCGGTTGTGTAACCAGGCGGCGTGCGTCGGATTCGATGTTGAGCGGGCCGAACTCGCGGCGCAGAATGATCTGGGCGGTAAGGAAAACATCATCCGGCGATGTCGCCTGGATCACGCGTGCTTGAAAACCACGGTTTTCCAAACCCTGATTGCAACCCGTCAAGCAGAGCACCAGCGCCGATAAAACACATAACGTTCTCATTCGGATTCCTTTCCAGGTGTGGACGGTTCGGTTGCGGGCGTGCCGGTTTCAGCCGGCGTTGAGCCGTCGATCGCGCCGGGTGAAAGCGTCGGCGAGAAGATCACCTTGTGGCGAATCATGTCCGGATAGCGGTAAATGAGCGAGCCTGGTCCGGCCCGTTCGGCCGCTTTTTCCAGATTCCGGAGCCCCAGTTCGGCTATGCCCGAATGGATTTCCAAATAGCCGAGCAGGAAGCGTAGCTGCGGATCCTCTCTGCGTGAGAGTTGCCTCATGAGATCGGCGCGGCGGATGTCGACGATTTCGCCGCCGCCTATTAACACTTCCAGATTGACCTGGAAGCGTGCCAGGTTGGGAAAGCGTTCGAGGCCGTTGATCAGGCTGACCGCCGCCGAGACATACTCGCCCGCCGCCAGCAGGGCGTGTCCCTTGCCGATCATCGAAAGTGGGTTGGCCGGATCGAGGACGCGGGCGCGTTCATAATGTCTGACGGCGTCGTAGTAGTGTCCGAGCTCCATTGCCGCCTCGGCTTTGCGGAGTTCGTCGTTGATCGCGGTTGTGCTCTCGCCCGCGAACGTTTGGAGCGGCGCCTCGAACATCCTCGTCAGGAATTCCTCCGCGACCCCGACAGCGCGGGCCTGTCGTTCCATGGAGAGTGTCGGACTCTCCCCGGTCACCGTGACGCCGGCAGCGCCCTGCATGTCGGCATACCACTCGGCCTGGGGGTTACGCGACAGTTCTAACGCCAATTGCATGTCGGTGAAGACGTCGCCGCCCGGTTGCACACTCATGCCGGGCAGGCTCGGGGTGCCGGGCGTTGCCTCACCCTCCGCAAGCAGTCCGATTCCCGGCTCGCCGGGCAGCTCGCTCGGCTGCTGGAACGTCGGCACGGTCCGCTCGGTCAGCAAGCGCCTTGCATTTTCCCGCATCAAGATGTCAAGTGGTGTTGTCTCATCGAATCGCGGCTCCGGCCAGACACGCAGATCGAGCGGGTCTCGGGTACCGTCGGCCGTTGCCTCCGCCTCGTCGAACCCGAGCACGTACGGCTTTATTTCCGGCATATATTCCAGGTTCGGCTGCAACTGCTGCCCGGAAAGCGGTCCGGGCAACCGCGGCGGCTCAACCACCCCGAAGATCGAACTCGAAAGCTGGGTGTCCAACGGCTGGCCGAGTTTTTGCGAGGATAACTGCCGCGAAGTGTCGTAAACCTGTCGTCGCACAGGCGATGCGCCGTATTGCTGAAAGCCGCCAACCCCCGGCGCGGCGTAGGCGGCTCCGATCCCCTCACCGCCCGTATTCCGTGCGGGAATGACCGGTTGATAATCGTAGAAACCACGCAGATAGCCGCCGGTGGGCGCCGTCCGCGCCGGATCGAAAAAAGCAGTCGGCGACAACCCGCCGCCGGGACTGTAGGCATAGCCGGTACTGATAGAGTCGCGCATGAAGTTCGACAACGAAGAGCTGCCGAGCTCCGCGTGAAACGCGGTCGGGGAACTGATCGGCGAGAAGCTGCGCAACGACAATCCGCGCCCGATATTGCCGGTCGCATACGGATTGCCGCCGACCAGCGGCGAAACCGGGCGGATATAGTTGAAGCGGCTTCCGCCAACCTGCGTGTTCGCATCGAACAGCCGCCCGTCCTGAGCAATCTGCTGCTGGGCGCGCACCTCCCCCGCTATCAGTATCAGCACGAGTAACGCCACGACGGCGATGCGTGGCACGGCGATCCAACCGATTCGGTGATGTGCTTCATTCAATGTATACATGTCGGCATCTCGTAGTGCTCTGTCACACCTCGATTGGTGGGTAGCATCGGGTGCCACGGACAAGCGGGCATCGGGTGCCACGGACAAGCGGCAGTTTGCTTGTCCGTGCTTCCAGCGATGCCTGGCACTGCTCAAGAGCAGTGCCACACCAGCCCATCAATCGATGGCAGACAGAGCAGTAGTCTGTTGAGCACTCCTTATTCTAAGCCCCCCGCGCGATTTTTGCAGCGCCCCCGGACGGTTTGATCCGGTCAAACTGCCGAGCGACCGCCGTCGATCGGGATGATCACGCCCGTGAGATAGTCACCTTCGCTGAGGACGAAATGCACGGCGGCGGCGACCTCCTCGGGCTCACCGGCACGCTTCAGCGGGATCTTCGCGGTGAGGCGGTCGCGTGTCGCCTGATCGTACCGCTCCGGCCAGGCCGCGACGCCGGGGGCGATTCCGACCACGTTTACATCCGGCGCCAACGCCCGGGCAAGCACTCTGGTCAGTGTATCGAGCCCGCCTTTCGAGACGATGTACCCCAGATGATCCGGCCAGGGTCGCGCGGTGGCGGCATCGCAGAGGTTGATCACCCGTCCGCCGGTTCGGCGAAGCGCTTCGCGGGCCGCGTGCGTCAACGCCAGCGGCACGGTCAGGTTGACCCGCAAAGCGCGATCCCACGCGTCAAGATCGAATTCGTCGATAGTCATCCGCTCGAAGACGGCGGCGTTGTTGATCAGGACATCGAGCCGTCCAAACCGCGCGAGAACGCTTTGAACCAGCCGCTCGGCGGTGGCCGGATCGTCGAAGTCGGCCTGAAAGACCTCCGCTTCGACGCCGCGGGTTTGGCAGGCACTCGCCGTTGCCGCCGCCGCCTCGGCCGACTGTCGATAGTGAATTGCTAAATGGCAACCGGCGTCGGCGAGTCGCAAGGCCAGCGCGCGCCCGACCCGGCGAGCCGCCCCGGTCACCAACGCGACACGCCCCTTAAGCTCCATCCGATAAACTCCGATCCGGGGGATACTTGATCCATTGCAGACACAAGCCGTGGGCCGGGGCGGTTGGTCCGGCCTGACGACGATCGCACGACGCCAGAATCTCGATGACACGCTCCGGCGGCCAGTGCCCACGCCCGACCTCGACCAACGTGCCCACCATGTTGCGCACCTGATTGTACAGGAAACCCGTCCCCTCGACGTCGATCAGCACGGCGTTGTAGTGCCGCTGGACGCGTAGGCGGCAAATCTTGCGGACCGTGGTGCTGCGCGTGCAGCCGGCGCTTGCAAAAGCGGCAAAATCGTGCGTGCCGACCAGCGCCGCCGCCGCCGCCTGCATCCGCCGCGCGTCCAGCGGCCACCAGACGTGCCAAGCCTGTCGGGCGGCGTGCCACTCGACCGGCCGCCGGGCGTCGTTGTGTATCCGGTAGCGGTAGAGCTTCGCGAGGGCGTGGCGCGTGGCGTGGAATTCGAGTGGCACATCGGTCACGTGCACCACCGTAACGTCTTCGGGCAAGCGGTGGCCGATCGCGCGCCTGATGTTGTCAACCGGAATCGTCGTCGTGGTGCGGAGGTGGGCGACCTGCCCCTGGGCATGCACGCCGGCGTCGGTTCTGCTCGCACCGACGATCTCCAGCGGGTGACGGATGATCCGCCGGGCGACCTCCTCGAGATCCTGCTGCACGGTGCGCACGCCGAGTTGCCGCTGCCAGCCGTGGAAGTCGGTCCCGTCGTACGCGATGGTGATCTTGAGGTTGCGCTCCATGGGTGGTGATCGTACCCGATGCGAGCACAACATGAATAGAAGATTGGTGAGCAGTGCCAACCCTACACTGTAAACGGCCGATTTCTTCGCGGTTCGCGAAGATTTTCGTTGCGTGGGTGGCCCGTCGCTTCAGCGGCGGGGGACACGAATGGACGGTCGATTCGTGTCCCCCACGGCTAAAGCCATGGGCCACTCGATCACTTGGTCCCTTGGACCCTCGGCCCCTTGGTCCCTTTGGTTGCGGCCAACGGCCGCGCTAAGTCTTGGCGGTTCCAGGTGGCAAGCAGTCAAAAAGCGCGAATGTGATGAACGGGATCGCGGCAAGCGGCCGATAAGAAAAATGGGAACGCTGGTCATGCGCGTGGGAAAGTTGACGGAATCGTGCCACGAGCATCACCGTGCCGTTACAATAGTATACTGGTGGACGAGTGCCATCCCGGGGATGGTGTGTAACGGGATCGAGTGTCGACATTCGACGGCGGTTCCGTTCGAGAGTTATCGCCGTGCGAATCAACTCAGTCACCCGTGCCGGACTCGTGTGTTTGCTGGGTTTCGGTGCGCTCAGCGCTCTGAGCAAGGCCGATCAGCGCGGCGAGCCCGCGCGCTACTTCTTCGATGATTTTTCAAGCACTTCGCTGGACCGGAGCAACTGGGAGACCGCTGTCGGCGTGACGCTCACCCGCGATCCGCGCGACGCCGGACAAGTCGCCGCGGCCGTTCGGCTGGCGCCGGACCAGCGCAAGGCCGGCGAAGTGGTGGAGTTGAGCAGCGCGGCGATTTCGTTGTCCAGGGTCCCGGGAGCCGAACTGTCGTATACGGTACGGCATCACGGGGTCGAGGTCGGCGAGCGGCTCACCGTCGAATACCTGGCCGACGACGGCCGCTGGTATATCATCGAGCGGGTCGTGGCCGACGGCCGCGATTCGATCGCATTCTCGCGGCACATCCGTGTTTTGCCGGTGGAGGCCTTGCACGCCGAATTCCGGGTTCGCTTCCGGCCTGATGCGGATGACGAAGACGATACCTGGTACATCGGCGAAGTGTCCGTGGCGGGATATGAACCGCTGCAAACGCTGGCGGTACGCCTGCACCCGGCACGCAGCGCCCAGATGGAAGTTGTGCTGGCGGGACGCTACGACGGCATAAACCTGACCACGCCGTTCTCGAGACGTTTTCCGGCCGGTTCGCGGGTATACCTGATAGCGCCGCCAACGATTGACGAGTGCGTCTTCAGCCACTGGTTGGTGGACGGCGGCGATCGAATCCAGCGGCAACGCGTGCTCCGGCTCGACATGACCGCTGGAATGGAGGCTGTCGCGCACTATCGGCCATGGGTTTCGGGTCGTAACGAGGCATCGGTGGCGATCGTTTCCGAGCCGCTGGCCGGCGTGCAAATCACGCTCGGAACGGAGACGGGGCAGCTCTTCACCAGCGTACGCGCGGAACGCGAGTATCCCTGTCTGACGGGTGAGTGGCTGACGCTGTTGGCACCGTCGCGGACCGCGCGAATGGTTTTCAACGGCTGGATCGTCAATGACGAAAAGCTCCCGGGCGACGACAACCTGCTCGAGCACCGCGTCACCGGCGACGACGTGCTGCTCGCCGAATACGTCTTGCTCGGCGACGTGAACGGTGACGGTATGCTCGATAAATACGACGTCGATCTGTTCATCGCGGCACTTATCGATCCGTTGGGGTATGCTGAAAACTACCCGGAGCTCGACCGGATCCAGCGGGGTGACATCAACGGGGACGGAGTCTTCGACGCGTTCGACATCGACGGTTTTGTCAATCTGCTGCTGAACGAGTAGTGCTCTGTCACGGCTTACTTTGCGGGTAGTAGCGGGGGGGGGGGGCGGGGGGGGCCGCGCGGGGCGGCGGGGGGG
>JAUWNI010000003.1 GCA_030612705.1 Phycisphaerae bacterium
TAGCGTCGGGTCTCCGTGCCCGACGTAGCAAACGAACGGCTTTCGACGACCTACGTCGGGCACGGAGACCCGACGCTACAACCCCGCAATACGATGTATGACAATGCATTAGCGGTGCGTGCTGCGCAGAAAGTCCTGCACTTCCGGAATCCCGCCCTGGTAGATCAGATACCCGTTGTACGGCTCGCGATCCGTAATCTCGTCGCTGATAGGCGTTTGCATGATCCGCTGAACCTCTTCGTGATCGTCACTCTGTCCCAGCGCCCAGCACAGCTTCATGTACGCGACCTCGGGCAACATGTTGGCGATCGGGACCACGCCCAATCCCATGATCTCCCGCCCGGTCTCGTAAACGTACATCTGCGTATAGCCCCACAGCGTCTGCACTGTCATGTAAATATGTACGTTCTTCTCGGCCGCGCGCGCCAACGCCGGGTACAGCGGCTTGTTAACGTGGCCCAGGCCGGTGCCGGCGATGACGATCCCCCGGTAGCCGGTGTCGACAATCGCGTCGACCAGGTCCGCCCGCATCCCCGGGTAATAATAAAGAATCGTAACCTTGTCATTATAAACCGCGTTGATCTTGACACCGCGGTCATCGCGGCGATGCGGGTAATCATCGTGCAGTGGGATGATCCGCTCGCGGTCGATCGTCGCCAGCGGAATGTCGCCCACCGTGCGGAACGTCGAGCGGTAGCTCGAGTGCATCTTGCGCACCCGGCAGCCGCTATGCAGCAGCCCGTACTCGTCCGAGGTCGGGCCGAACATGCACACCATCACCCCCGCGATGTCGCCCTCCGCCGCCGCCTTGACCGCATACATCAGGTTCAGGGCGGCGTCGGATGAAGGCCGGTCGGACGAGCGCTGCGACCCGACCATCACGATCGGGATCGGCGAGTTCTGCACCATGAAAGTTAGCACGGCAGCAGTGTGGTGCATCGTGTCGGTTCCGTGACCGATCACGATCCCGTCGACGCCGGTCTCGATTTCCTCCCCGATTCGCTCGGCCAAGCGGATGTACTGCTCGCGGGCCATGTTTTCGCTGAAGACGCCGTAGAGCTTCTCGGTCTTAAGGTTGCAAATCTCGGCCAACTCGGGCACCGAGCCGTACAGCTCGCCGGGCGAAAACGCCGGTATCACCGCCCCCGTGCGGTAATCCAGCCGACTGGCGATCGTGCCGCCCGTCCCGATCAGCTTGACGTTCGGCTTGCCCGGATCGAACGGGAACTCCTTTTCCGGAATCTTGTAGTGCGCTTCGCGGCGACCGTGCTCGGTGATTCCGGTAATCGTCTCGGCCGCGACGCCGATGTTGTACCCGCTGGCGAGCTTGAGCACGATGTGCCGGTCGTCGGCGGTCTCCGAGCGCGGCAGGATCAATCCCTTGAAGCCCCCGGTCGTCGACTCGACCTCGACGTCGCTCCAGACGCCCACGCCGTGCTTTTTCAGCACCTTCGCTCCGGGGCCGCGATATCCCTTTAATGCTTCATCTGCCATGTTTGATCCTTACAGCAACTCTCCATCATAGTAGGGTGGCCGTCCAGGTCACGCGGCATAAACAGGAATCCGGCTCTGGTTTACTCGTCGGATGAAATAAGGGTTTCGCATGGCATTGATTGAGACGAGATCAACCCGGCGTTGAAATAATTCCTCTAACGCTTCGAGTAAGCCGAAATAGGCGTCAAAGTGTTCGCCGGGCTTCAGCGGCAGGAACTCGACCAGGAAATCCAGGTCGCTGGTCTCGGGATCGAAGCTCCCGTCCGCCGCCGAGCCGAAGAACTCGAGGCGCCGGACGCGGAACTTGCGGCAAAGCTCGTCCAACTCCGTTCGTTTGTCCTCAACCAGACGATCCATGATGCCGCTCCCGGCGCCATCTTAGCCCTACTCGGTTATTCAGTCACGCTTGCCGCGGGGAGTAGCATTTACCCTTCCCGGAGGACCGTGCGGACTGAAGTCCGCGGCTCTTCCGAAAGACCGGGCGGACTGAAGTCCGCGGCGCTTCCGAAGGACCGCGCGGACTGAAGTCCGCGGCTCTTCGCTGTTTCCCATAGTCGACGTATTTGTGAAACAGAGCGAGGGGGCTACGCCCCTTTCGCGACGGCCGTGCTCTGCCGATCGCTCAGTCGTTCTTCCAATACCTGCGCCAAGCGTTTCCCGTCGATCCGGCCGATCAACGCTCCCATCAACTGCCCCATCAAATAACGGTGCTTCTTCTCGGCGGTCGCGAAGGGCCTGGACCCGGCCCGTTCGATCGCGCCGGCGATGGCGGCGTTCAGCTCGTCTTCCGGTATCGGGTGGATCCTCAATTCATCGAGCAGCCGTGTAACGCGCGATTCGGCACCGGCCCGCGGAGCCGGAGCTTTCAGCAACATCTCGATCAGCTCGGGCACGCCCTCGCGGGCCAAACGCCCGTCCGCGCGTGCCTTGAAAACTCCGAACAGCTCCTCGTTCGAAAGCCGCTCCGGCCTCAGCCCCTCCCGTCGAAACATCTTGAGCCGTTGAAACAGTACCACCGCCGCAAAACGCGGATCCACCCCGAGCTCGCCGACAATGCGGTCGAACAGTCCCGCCAGCGGCGACATGCACATCGGATGAATCAGTTCCTCGGGCAGACTCATCTCGCGATAACGCGCCTCGCGGTCCCAGACATATTCCGGCAAACCCGGCCGAATCCGCTCGATCCGCTCCGGCGGGATCTCGATCGGCGGAAGGTCCGTGTCCGGATACATCCGGTCCGCGCCCGGCAAGACCCGCTCGAAGCCGTTCGTGCCGTCCTTGAGCGCCTGCCGCGTGTCGTTCGGGACACCCTCGGTCGCCTCGCGAGCGCGCAGCGCGATCTCGTTGCAAGCCATCTCGGTGTCACGCTGGTCGCCCCAGACGAGCATCAGGGCGTCATTCGCGTTCGACTCGGTTTTTTTACGAAGCTGCTTCCAGTCCCGCGCCGGAATCGACTCCGCCGCCGTGTCCGAATGCACGATATTCGGCAGTTTCGTCAGGCAAGCGACGACGCGAACGCGGTCGGAAAACTCGCTCGCGAAGTTGGTGTGCTCCTGCGTCGGATGGCTCAGCAGCCCCGCGAAGCCCTTGAGCACCACGCACTTGACGCACAGCCCTTCGGCCAAGGCCGCCCGGATCGGCCCGTACGTCGCCTTGGACACCAGTCGGGAAACATCGTGCGCCGTGTGTGCAAACGTCTCCGGCGTTACCCCCCGCCGCTTCAGTTCCCGCCGAATCTCGAGCAACGCGCACTGCCGCATCGCTTCGTTGTAAACCAAGTGCGGAATTCGCCAGATTTGCGGAACCCCTTTGATCTCCACCCGCGTGCCCCCGCGAACACTGACGTTGACATCCTCGCGACCCGCCCCGTAACCGGTCCGAACCTTCCCCATGCTCCGGCACAGCATCCGAATAATCTGGCAAACGTCCGCCGTCTCCTGGGGCGTATGCATGTCCGGCTCGGTTACCGCCTCGATCAACGGCATCCCAAGCCGGTCGGTTAGAAAGACCCGATCGTGTCCGATGTCGGAGACCTCGCGGCAGGCGTCTTCCTCGATGCTGAGCTGCCTGATGCCGATCCGGCGGTCTTTATAGGGAATCCAGCCGTCCACCCCGAGGATTGCCGATCGCTGGAACCCGGTCGGGATCGACCCGTCCAGGTATTGCTTCCGCGCGATGTGCAACTCGCCGACCATGTTCAGCCGCAGCAGCAGCGACAACTCGATCGCGATGTCGAGCGACTCCTCGTCGAGCATAAACGGCGGCGTGTCGTCGAATTCGTACGTGCAGACCGTTTCGTGATGGATCCGGTAGTAAATGTTCTTCCGCGTTTTTTTCTCCATCAACGCCGTGCCGTCGTATTCACCCAGTTCCGACAGCGTCGGCCGCATGTGACGCAGGATCTCCGAGTCGTACTCGTTGCTATAACGGCCCGCCGGGCAGCGGCAAAACAGTTTCCGCTTGGTCAGCAACTGCTGATGAACTTCGAGCCCGCACTTTAGACCAATGTTGGCATAGTCCTCGGGGGTCATCTCATCGAATGGTTTAAAGCTTGCCAGCATATTCCTCGTCCATCCCCTGGGGATGTCCCTCCAAGAACACAGGAAACACACATTCTAGGAAACCGCATTCCCGGAAGCAAATCCATCAAGGGTGCGTGACCGTCAGGGCGGGCCGGAAGCCGGTTTGGGAAAACAGGGAACCATCGATGAGGGGGGAGGATGAGGAGGCCGCATAGCCCCGCGGGGGCGGCAGTTAATAGCCGGGGGCGTCAGCCCCCGGAACGTATGCACACGACAAACGCAGCCCCGGAGGGGCGGCAGGAAGGCTCGATCGCCACGGATATCTGTCGCCCCTCCGGGGCTTATCCCCTCGCGCCAACGCTTCCGGGGGCTTACGCCCCCGGCTATTGACTTTCGCCCTTTCAGGGCTGCGACCCGCGTATTCCGGAACGGGGTTTGGCCGGTTGGAGCTATCGTTTCTCGATGTGTTGGCGCCGGCCAACTCGGAAACTTAACGCCGCCCCGTCATCCGACGCGCCTGCATTCCGCCAGCGAATTTCAACCCGCCGATCCTGTCATGCACCCACCCATCAACTCGCTCGCCGCCGTTTGGGTGAGCGTCAGGAAAGGAGGCAACGCCTGAATGTCATTCCGACCGCGTCCGCCAGGGGCGGCGCGCGGAGGAATCTTACCCAGACCTGAGTCCCGGCTTGCGATCTTACTCCACGGGCGTCTCGCCTGTGTGTTCGTTGGGCGCGGCTCTCTCACAGGCGAGACGCCTGTGCCACCCTGGGTTTTGGTTGCGGCCAACGGCCGCGCTGTGCAACCTATGGTCTCATGCTCTCGTCGCGCGGATCCCAGGGGTTTGAGACGCTCCGCCCGAGCAGATCGGCGATGGCGGCGGCACTGTCCAGCGACAGGAGGCGGTTGATCCGGGCCTGTTGCCGGGTGCCGTCTTTCTCGCGACCCGGAGGGGTTTCGGTCGTTGAAGTCATCCGACCCGGGGGAACTTGCCAATCGGCCCAGACCGCTTCGACGGCTTCGATAACCTCGGCGGGCTTGACGTTGCCCACCACCAGGACCTCGACGGCACGAATCATCCCGAGGTGCCGTCTTGCTTCACGGGCGGGGTGCCGGACGAGTTCGGCCTGTAACTCGATCATCTGGGCGACGCGCGTTGCCGGTCCGCGCGATTCCAGGCCCGGTCGCGGTTCTTGTAACAGCGGAAACAGGTCGAGCCCGTGATACGATAGGTAGTCGCGAAGCTGATCCGCCGAGTGCAGCGTCGATCCGACGGCCGTCAGTACCCCCAATGATTCCCGCGGCGATTCGGTGGACGTCAACAGTGTGCGAACATTCGTCGGCTCCAAGGCGGGCACGGCACAAACCGTGATCTTCACACCGTTGCCGAGTTCGTGCGTTGAGATAGTCGCGTGTGACTCAGGCGATTCGACTGCCGGCACGTTCGCGGCGTGCGCTTTAAGCAAATCCGGAGCCGCGGCGTTGTCGAGTTGCTTCGACGGTTCGTGGGGCTTGATCGGTTTCTTTTCAACCGGAACCTGTCGCGGCAGATGCACCGTTCGCACGTTGCGTAAACCGGCGGCCGCCTGTTGTAGATCGGGCACGCCGACTCGCGCGGCCCGTGAAAGCCCGAATTGCGCCAGCAGCAGATCGCCGGCGATCACTTCATGCGCGGCCAGGACCTTGGCCCGGTCGCCGAAGCGAGCCCGGCGGAGAAGCGCGTCACGTCCGGCCAGCGCTCGGGCGCGGTTGTGCTCGATCTCGGATGGAATGCCTTGCGCTGCTTTCGCCAGTTCTTCATCGACGGTCGTGGTGAGTTCGTACAAGTGGGATCGACTCACGCCATCGTCGGCGTCGATCGACAGCACCAGCAGTCCGTCGTCACGCCACGCGTAACGCTTCCACCGCGGCGGTTCGCAATTCATCTCCGCAAGTCGGCGATAGAGCGGCCCGTCCACCGGGTTGCACAGCCGCTGCATCAAAACGTCTATCGCCGCGTTTGCGAAGTACCCCAGCGGCGGCGTTCTCCAGGCGATCGTCATGCCGATGCGATCCGCGTCCGAAACAGAAACACGGATCGTTTCCGTCTTCAGCCGCGGCGGCTCGGTTCGCGGCGGCGGCTCGGTCGATTGCAACTTGCCGAATCGTTGCCGAACCTGATCCAGTACACGGACCGTCGAGACATCGCCGATTACAAACAGCGTGGCATTGGCTGCCACGAACCAACGTCGCAAAAAATCATTCGCCTCATCAGGCGACAAATCTTTCACTGATTGCGCCACCAACTCCGGCGGGTGTTCGTATGGGTGATCGGGAAACATCGCCGATAGCACGTGCCGCGTCACGACGCGGTTCGGATCGTCCGCCTCGGCGGCGTATTCGCGGGCGGCGAGTGCCCGTGCCTGTTCGAGCATCTCGGCTGAAAGCGTCAGCGGTTGCACGCGCGCCGCTTCGATATCCAACACATATTCGAGGAAGTTCGGCGGCAGGACGGACGAGAAGTAGCACGCGTCGCGCTCGGTTCGGCTTTCAAAACGCAGGCCGGCCGAGCGCAGCTTCAACGCCGCCGAGTCCCGATGTTCGAGAATCGATCGAACGACGTGGCACATCCCCGGCTGGTTCGGCGGATCGCCGGCCGACCCCACGCGATACCAGAGCTGCACGCTCACCAGCGGCAGCGTGTGGTCTTCGACGATTACGACCCGCGGCCCGTTATCCAGTCGTTCGAAACGTGGTAAAACCTGGTCCGTCTGCAATAATGCGATTATGACGACAGGCCAAAGCGACACGGCGACCTCCGGAGCGAGTGGCGGGCTTGACGGCTCGGATTGTCGCGGACAACGCGGGTGTTATCCACCGGGTTCAAAAACTTCACCGCCGACGTGCAATCGCTGGGGGTCCGGTGCATATAAAGGACAGGGAGCGAAGCGCGCGGAGTATGATGTGTATTCGTAAGTCTTGTCCCATCAAGAGGTTGACGAAATGCCGCTCGGGGAAATACTTGTAACCAAGGGCCTGATCACCGACGAACAACTCGAAGAGGCCACCAATCAGCAGTCGTCCAGCGAGCGGCTGGACCAGGTGTTGGTCCGCACCGGACTGGTCAAAGAACGTGAAATGCTCAAGGTCTACAGCGAGCGTTTCTCTATGCCGGTCGTCGAGCTCTCCGAAAGCGAGATCGACCGCTTGCTGATCAGACAGGTGCCCAGTCGGCTTGTCCACAAGTACGGGCTAATGCCGATCAAACGTAACGGCAAGGAGATCCGTGTCGCGACCTCCGACCCATTCAACATGTACGCCATCGACGACCTCCGCGCCTCGGTCAACATGCCGGTCGAGACCGTTCTGGCCACGCGAACCGAAATTCACAAGATGATCAAGGCGTTCTACGGCGTGGCGGGTGACGTGCTGACGGAGATGGTCGCGGACGCCGGCGAAATCGAGGTGATCGACGAGCAGCGGATCGAGTCCGAGGACCTCGACGTGCAGATGGCCCAGGAGGCCTCGGTCATCAAGCTCGTCAACGAGATTCTGATCGAGGCCATCGACCAGCGGGCCAGCGATATCCATTTCGAGCCGTTCGAGCACGACTTCACCGTCCGCTACCGGGTCGACGGCGTATTGCACTACGCCAACGTCCCGCCCGAGATCCGCCGGTTTCAGAACGCCGTCATCAGCCGAATCAAAATCCTCTCCGGCTTGAACATTGCTGAAAAGCGTCTGCCCCAGGACGGCGGCATCAAGCTGCGGGCCCACGGCCGCGAGATCGACCTGCGTGTCAGCATCATCCCGATGGCGTTCGGCGAGGGGGTCGTGCTGCGTATCCTGGACCGCACCGCCGTCAATCTGGATCTGCACGATCTGGGTATGGGTGGCGACGTCTTCGAACGCTTCGACGAGATGATTCACTGCCCGCACGGGATCATCCTGGTCACCGGACCGACCGGCTCGGGCAAGACGACCACGCTTTACGCGGCCCTCAGCTCGATCGTCAGCAGCGAATTGAAGATCCTGACGATCGAGGACCCGATCGAGTATTACCTCGAAGGCATCAACCAGATTCAGGTGCTGCAAAAGGTCGGGCTCACCTTCGCCCGGGCGATGCGGTCGTTCCTGCGGCACGACCCGGACGTGATTCTGGTCGGCGAGATTCGCGACCTGGAGACCGCCGAGACCGCCGTCAACGCCTCGTTGACCGGCCACCTGGTCTTCAGCACGCTGCACACGAACGATTCGGTGTCGGCGATGACGCGTCTGCTGGACATGGGCGTCGAGCCGTTTTTGATTTCCAGCGCGGTCGAGGGCGTGCTGGCCCAGCGTCTGGTCCGGACGATCTGCCCGAACTGCCGCGAGCAGTGGATACCGGAAGACCCCGACACGTTGCCGAAAGACTTCGGCTACAAGAAGAGCGATGTACTGTACTATGGTGCCGGCTGCCGCGATTGCCGTAACACCGGCTTCTCCGGCCGCCGGGCGGTCTACGAGCTGCTCGCCTTCAACGACGAACTGCGTGAGATGATTTTGCAACGCCGATCGGTGGCCGAGATGATTCCCGTCGGTCAAAAGAACGGCATGCGCCTGCTGCGTGACGAGGGTTGGCGAGTAGTCCGCGCCGGCCACACGACGGCACGGGAGGTCCTCCGTTCGACGAAGGCATAGCGGCGGGGGATGTCGAATTGCGGATTGCGGATTGCGGAATTCGGATTGGAAATTTGAGATTTGAGATTTGAGATTTGAGATCCGCAATCAGCATTCCCTATCCCGCAACCTGTATGCCCCATCAACAATCCGCAATCGTCAATCGGCAATCCGCAATCCCCAATCCGCAATCGGCAACGGGTAGCTAGGTCGCTTGGGAGGTGTTAAACTTATGCGTTCGGGCGCGCTTGGGGTAGCCGGTCTTCGGTTGTCTCGGCGTGGGAGTTGGTCCCTGCCGGCGCGACGCGGGTCCGTCGGGGTTTGAGCCGTAGGATTGGAAGGGATTTGCAACCATGGCAGACGAAGTGTTGCTGGAGGTAACGGACGACGAATCCGGCCTAGAGTCCGGTCAGAAAGAGCCCATCCTGAACAAGTACTTCAAGTTCGTCATCAAGATGAAGCTCTCGGACCTGCACCTCAAAGCCGACCGCCCAGCCATCGTTCGGATGAAAGGCGACTTGCGGCCGCTGAAGGGCGGGCCGCTGAGCGACGAGTACATCCGCAAGGGGATCTTCGAGCTACTGAGCGAGGACCAGAAGCAGCTTTACAAGAACAACGGGGCGGTCGACTTCGCGCACGACGTGGGGCCCCCGGGAGACGCCGACCGGTTTCGGGTCAACGCCTTCGAGCAACGCGGGAAGATGTCGGTAGCGGCCCGTCGGGTAGACCGTAGCGTCTTCAAGTTCGAGGATTTGCACCTGCCGCCGGTGATGGCGGAGATTGCCGAGTTCAACCAGGGGATGGTTCTGCTGGCGGGGATCACGGGTTCGGGCAAGAGCACGACGATCGCGTCGATGATCAACTACATCAATGCCCGTTGGCCCGTACACGTCGTGACGATCGAGGACCCGATCGAGTATCTGTTCACGGACGACAAGGCGCTGATCAACCAGCGCGAGGTCGGAATCGACGTCGCAGACTTCCACATAGCCCTGAAGTACCTGATGCGTGAAGACCCGGACGTGGTGCTGGTCGGCGAGATGCGCGACGTCGAGACGTTCAGTGCGGCGGTGCACGCGGCCGAGACCGGTCACCTGGTTTTCGGCACGATCCACGCCTCGGGGGCGGCCCAGACGATCTCACGTATTCTGGACCTGTTTCCGGAGAGCGAGCGGCGGGCGATCCGGCAGGCGCTGGAGTTTAACCTTCAGTCGATCATCTGCCAGAAGCTGATCCCGAGCGTCAAGGAAGGCGTGCCGTTGGTACCGACGGTCGAGATCCTGATCGTCAACGCGTCGATCCGCAAGCTGATCAAGGAGGAGCGCGACAACGAGATCATCAACGTGATTCGCTCTTCGTACGAGACCGGCATGGTCGATTTCACCGAGCACCTGCGGCAGTTGGTGGAGACCGGGTATATCGATCACGAGACGGCTTACGACGCGGCTCCGAACCCCGACGAATTGAAGATGGCGCTCAAGGGGATCAGGCAGGCAACCACGGCGATTCTCGGCTAGGATACGCGCGGCCGCGCGACGCCGACCGGTCATAGGAGAAAGCATGGCGACACTTGCTCTGCTTGAGTTGCTGGCTCAGCTTCCGGAAAGCAACATTTACGTCAATCCGTGGAAACTGGTCACGGCGGCGGTTCTGTTCACGCTGTGGGTCTTTATCGCCCAATGGATCGACCGGGACACGGTGGTGGTCAACACGTTCCGGACGATCTGGAACGTGGCGTCGATTATTTGCGGAACGGTGGCGCTGTTATTGCTATTGCTGTTGCCGAATTTCTGGGCGGCGATCGGCGCGTTCGCCTTGATCCATATCACTTTTACACTGATCTATGTCGTACACCGCAACGGTTTGGTCATCGAGGATGACAAAGTCTGCACGGCGGCGCACCTCAAACGGGTGATGACCGAGGGCTTCAGCGGCGGAAAGAAAAAAGAGCAGCGCGATGTGAAGGAACGCGTCCGAATCACCGGAGCCGACCGCGAGGTCGTCAAGATTCCCGAAGAGGAAACCGAACGCGAGCAGTTCGCCCTGGCGCAGGATTTGCTCTTCGACACCCTATGGCGACGGGCGCATCAGGTGGAAGTAGTACCGGCGGGGCAGGCTTCGAAGATCCGAGTGGAGATCGACGGGGCGACCAGCGAGCGCGAGCCGGTGACGCGACCGGAGGGCGACGCGATCCTGTTGTTCTTCAAGAAGGTTGCCGGTCTGAACCTCGAGGAGCGCCGCAAGCCGCAGAAGGGTCAGGTGATGGCGGCGCTCGGCGACGATCATCGCTATGACGTGGTGGTGCGAACGGACGGTTCGACCGCGGGTGAGAAGTTGACCCTGCGGGTGATTGGAGAGGAGAAGGATTACAAGGTCGATGATCTCGGCTTTACCGACAAGCAACTGGAGACGATGCGCGAGGCGATGAACGCCGAGCACGGGACGATCCTGCTCTCGGCGCCGCCGGGCGGAGGATTGTCGACGTCGATCTACAGTTTTGCGCGGAGTCACGACGCGTTTTTACAGAACATCCAGATGATCGAGTACGAGCGTGAGCTTGTAATCAACAACATCACGCAACATATATACAAGCCTTCGGAAGAAAAGACGTTCCTGGCGGAATTGCAGCGCGTGGTGCGGACCGACCCGGATGTGATCGTACTGCCGGAGATTCGGGAGCGGGCGGCGGCACCACTGGCGGCCAAGGCGGCTACGGGCAAGCAGATCATGTACGTGGCGTTGAAGTCGCTGGACTTGTTCGACGCGCTGAGGCGCTGGGCGGGGATGGTCGGCAATGCGAAAAGTCTGGCCGGGAGCTTGCTGATCGTGACGCACCAGCGGCTGGTGCGCAGGTTGTGCCCCTCGTGTAAGACCCCTTACAAACCCGACCCGGCGACGTTGCAGAAGATCAACATGTCGGCGGACAAGGTCCTGTACCGGCCGCCGGAGCCGCAGTACGACAAGCACGGGAATCCGATTCTATGCCAGAACTGTCATGGGACGGGTTACGTGGGCCGGACGGGTGTGTTCAACATGCTGGTGGTTGACGACGATCTGCGGAAGGTGATCGCCGGCGGGGGGTCGCTGGTGGATATCAAGCGGGCGGCGATGAAGAGGGGGGGCTTGGGGCTCCAGCAGCAGGCGTTGCAGAAGGTCTTCGACGGGACGACGAGTATCGAAGAGGTGGTCCGCGCGACGCGTCCGCCCAAAACGGGGGCACCGAAGGCGAGCAAGGATAGACCGAGCGCTGCTTAGCGATCGAGGTGCGATATGGCATTCAATCTGGTTTCACTCGTGCTGGTGCTCGCGGTTACCTTCATGCACTCGATCTTCGGGTTCTTCAGCGGGCTGATCAATGTGTTCTGCTCGGTGGCCGCGATAGCGATCACGTTTGGTTTCTACGAGGCGCTGAACGATTTTATCACCAAGAGCTTCGGATTGCACCCGGGCTATACCGAACCGATCTGCTTTATCGCGCTCTTCGTTATCAGCATGGCCGTGCTGCGGGCGTTGGCGGATAATTACATTCGCGGGAACGTGAAGTTGCCGATGGCGGTCGATTTAGCCGGGGCCGGGGTTTGTGGGTTCATCAACGCGCAGCTTTTCGTGGGTATGCTGGTGCTGGGCGTGCTGATGTTGCCGATCGGGGGGCGCGTGCTGGGGTTCTCGGCCTGGGAGAGGAATGAGTACAACGAGCAGGATCCCGATCATCCACAATTGACCAAGTTTGATCGTAACCATCTCTGGCTGCGCTCGGACGAGTTCGCCGCCGGGCTGTTCAAGCTGATCAGCGGCGGCAGCATGCGCGGGACAACGGCGTTTGCCAGCGTTTATCCTAATTTTTCGGAGGCGGTGTTCTTTTCGACAAACACGGTGCAGCCCGAATCGACCCCGTCGCCGTTCCGCAAGGATAAGGGACGCGACGCGGACGGCTTTGAGAAGGGGCTGCGCGTGGAAGGCTGGTGGGAGGAGAGCGATCCGATCGAGGGTCGCTACCGGAAGGAAGTGCCGACAAAGCGGTATCCCCAGCCGGACTATGAGCGGGTGGAGTTCAAACCGGCACCGGGGATGAAGCTGATTGTAACCCGGCTGCATCTGGATCGCACCGCGGCCGACCGCGATAAGCGTACATCAATGCACTTGTTCCGGCCAACGATGATACGTTTGGTGGGTGAGACCGGTAGTGGGGTTCCGCAGCAATATGTGCCGCGGATTCTCGCGAATGCGGATCGACAGCTAACGGGCGGGCACCGGATTGTCGACTACGACAACAATTTCAGCCTGCCGGCCGACGGGGAGGATCGGATCTACGCCTATTTCGAAGTGGATCAGGATTTCAAGCCGGCGTTCGTGGAGTATCGGCGGCACGCCCGGGCGGCAGTGCCGGCGCAGCCGGAAGAGGACCCCGAGGTGGTCTTGACGCTGGCCGGTGAAACGCGCGGAAGGCGTACGGGGCGAGGTGGATCCCGGACGTTCGGGAGGATTTTGGAAGGCGGGAGCGGTGACAGCCAGAGGTTGCCGTTCGTGATGATGCGGCGGGCGTTCCAGGGGTCGGGAGAGGTGACGCTGGACGGCCGCGAATTCGTTTCGGGTCGGATTTTCGGGTCGCGTTCGCGCCTGGAACATTCCGGCGAGGAACCGCGAGTTAGTGACTTCAAGGTGCCCGAGGGGATGCGTCTGATGCAAATACGCTACAAGCCCAAGCGGGTGCGGAGCGTCGTCGGGCAGGTGTTTAATTTTGTCGGCCAGCTTAACCAGTACTCCATCATTGACAAGAACGCCAACCCATACCCGCTGGTGGGTTACTACGCGATCGTGAATCGGGGCCGCGGCGGCGAATACATCGAGTTGTTCTACGCCGGCGGACCCGACGATCCGCTAAATGTGAGCTATAATAGAATGCTCGACTTCAAGGAGTTCAAGCGGAACGAGATTAACGACCTGGATGACACGATTGTCGGCCTGTTGTTCCTGGTGCCGCCGGACATGGAATTCAGGCGGGTCGAGAACCAGACGGGCGAGGGCGGCGATATTCGGCTGAATTCGAGTGGTTAGTACACAACGCTAGAAACCGCCAAGACTCCAAGAGCGCCAAGAGGCTGAGAGCGAAGTGCTTCAGCGGCCCGGGACGGGGGCCGCACGTATGGCGGTTGCGCAACGGAAGCACAAACCCGGGGCAGCACTCCGAAGTCTTGCTGGTACAGCGGCTTACAGGGTTGTAGACAGGTTTTCTTTGCGTGCTTGGCGCTCTTGGCGGTTGGCATTAGTAGCGTTGCAGGACTAGTGCTCCGCCACACCTCAATTGATGCATGGGTGGCCCATGGTTTCAGCCGTGGGGGACACGAATCGGCCGAACATTCGCGTCCCCCACCTCTAAAGAGATGGGCCACCCAATCAACGATGATCCATTGGATCAACTGTGGCAGAGGACTAGCACCCTCCGTGAAAACCAGCGTGACGAATTTGTCAGATACGAACACCGAGCGGCAGGAAACGCCCGAATCTCGCGATATGCGCCCGGTGTTACGTCTTTCCCTGGCCCTGGATCTGTTCGCCCGGCTGTCGATCTGGAGCACGGCGCTGGCGCTGAGCCTGGCCGCATTTCATGCCCTCGATGCGTGGCCCGAAACAAGTCCGACACAGGCCGACCTGCCGCTTGCGATTCGCTGGGCCGGACGCCTGGCGTGGTTCGTTCTGCTGTTCAATGTCATCTATGTTGCCGAGCTGGTGGTACTGCGCCTGCTGATTCCAACGCCGCGGGAGGGCCGCTATCCCAAAGTTGCGGGATCGTTCAACCGTCAACTGGTCTGGGCGACGCTGTTGATGGTGCTTAACAAGGCGCGGTACTTTCCCCCCTTCCCCGGTTTTCTCGTGTTTCACGTGACAAATTTGCCGCCGATGTGCTGGCTGATGGGGCCGATTTACGGTCCGAAGTCGCGCTCGTGTTATGCGGTTGAACCCGCCATCCTCGACCCGCATCTGGTCGAGCTGGGTCGCAACGTAGTGATCGGGTTCAACGCCACCGTCGCCGGCCATTACCAGGAGCGTGACGCCTGGGTTCTCAAACGCACGGTCATCGAGGACAACGTCGTCATCGGCGGGCACGCGGTGATCTACGGCGGCGTCCATATCGGCGCCGGCGCCGCGATCGGGGCCGGTGCGATCGTGCTGCCGAACACGGTAATCGGCCCGAACGAATTCTGGGGCGGCGTCCCCGCCAAAATAATCCGCGATCTTCCCGAAATGAATTGAGCGCAGCGTTGAATCTGCCTACATAGCCTCCTCGGCGTCCGCCTTACCCGCCCCCTTGAGCCGTCAATGCCTCCGCTTTGTAACCGCCACCGGCGCGGTCACGGAAGTAAATCACGCCGAAGACGATGATGATCACGATCGAGAACGGTGCGACATAACGGAACGACATTCGGCCGCCGTAATTGTCCGCCGGATTGAGGATGCCCTTGATCTCATCGACGACGGCTCCGGCGGCTTGTGGCGCGTTGCTGACGGCGCCGCGCATGGCGTTCGCGGTCGCCTCAGACAGCGCACCATCCCGCGCCTGGTCAAGCACTCGCCTGACATCATCGACGGCAGCAAGAATCTCCGACCTGAACGGTTCCTGGGCGCTTTCAGCCTGGGCCGGGTATGTGTCGTCAATTTTCTGGAGCACGGCAACGCTCGCATCGTACGGCAATGCCTCGTGCAAATACCGGTCGGCGATCTTGCCCATCTGTGGCGCGGTAACCACGCCGACGATGAGCATGCCCATGCCGCCCATCAGCGCCAGGCCGAGCGCGCCGCTCTTGGGCACGCGCTCCGACGTGACGCCGAGCATTGTCGGCCAGAAGTAGCAGACACCGACGGCAAACACCGTTGCCGACAGGAACGCCATTGCGGTGGTTTCCGCATAGCTGAGCCAATAAAGGCCGATTCCGGACAGGATCGCCGATGATACGAGGATTCCGGTGGGTGAAAGCCGGTGGATAACCGGGCCGGCGAAGAATCGCAGGATCGCCATCAGCCCGCTGATATAGGCGAGCACCAGAATCCCGTGTATACCGCCGGCCTCAAGCACCGCGGGAACCCAGCGGTTCGGGCCGAGCTCCAGTGAGGCGGTAATCGCCATGCACACGAGCAAAATGATGAACAACGGCCGTAGCAATGCCTCCCGCACCATGCCGCCGAAGGAAACGCCTGACTGCACGCGCTCGGTGACGGGGAACTTCTGCCCGAGCAAGAGCAATCCGTAAATCACGGTTGGCACGAGGATGAGCGCCAGCTTGAGTTGCCAGTTGACCAGTCCGATCTGATCAAGCAGGAACGAAGCCACGCCGCCGATGACAATGCCGCCGGGGAACCAGACGTGGAACTGGTTGAGCTTTTTGGTCTTCTGATCGGAGTAGATGGTGGCGACCAGGGGGTTGCACGCCGCCTCGACGGTGCCGTTGCCCAGCGCCAAAATCAGCGCCCCGAAAAATAGCATCCAGTAACCGGTGGCGAAGATCATCAACAAAGTACCGGCGGCGTGACAAAACACCGCGAAGCGCAGCAGGTTACGCATCCCCAGCACGTCACATAGCGGCCCCAGCACGAAGATCGAAACTGTAAAGCCCCACAAGGCAGCGCCGCCGATCCAACCGACCTGCTCATTACTGAGCACGAATTGCTCTTTCAACGCCCCCATGATCGCGCCGACGACGCCGAAGCAAACCGAGGTGGCGATCAGTGCGAAACAACTACCCACAAACAAACGTTCCTTGTTCATCAGCCGATCCTTTCACGCTTGCTGGGAAGTGCTCTCCCGGATTTTTTCCGGTAAAGACCGGATCATACCGACCTCGACGTGCCGGTCAAAGGGCGACTGGTGTGCATCACTTGCGGGGGTAACTTGTCTTTCCGAGAAGCGCAGCGCCGAGGAATCTAGCCGGAGCTCGAGTTTGGACCAGATTCCTCCGCGCGTCCGTCCCAGGCGGACGCGGTCGGAATGACATTCAGGCGTTACCCACTTTCCTGATGTTCACCCAGGGCGACGACAGCCGACTCCGGCACCGTGACGAGCCGTGCTTCACACGCTACGATGATCGCGATTTCCTGATCGTTGTCGACCTCACGAGGGCACCACGCGAATGAACGACGACACCAACGGAAGGACGGAGCTTTCGGCTTCCGTCGTGGACGTGTCGCGTCCGGCTTTTCTCACGACGCGTCTCTCGATCATGATGTTCCTGGAGTTTTTCGTCTGGGGTGCGTGGTACGTCACGGTGGGCAATTATATGGGTGCTCACCACATGGGTGAGTTCATCTTCTGGGCGTATACCGTCGGCCCAATCGCGGCGATCATCAGCCCGTTCTTCCTGGGAATGGTCGCCGACCGCTTCTTCGCAACTGAGCGTGTTCTCTGCGCGATGCACGTGCTCGGCGGCGTGGCGCTGATCGCCGCTCCCTTCCTCGCGCCGGCGGAGGGCGGTTCGCACTGGCCGTTCATCGCGGTCTTGCTTCTACACATGCTCTGCTACATGCCGACGCTGGGGCTGACGAACACGTTGGCCTTCCATAACCTGACCAACCGCGAGAAGCAGTTCCCGATCGTGCGTGTCTTCGGGACGATCGGCTGGATCGTCGCCAACATCGTCGTCAGCAAGGTGCTGGAAGCCGATAAGGCAGTCGAACAGTTTTACGTGGCGGGCGGCGCGGCCGTGGTGCTCGGTATTTTCTGCATCTTCCTGCCGCACACGCCGCCACCGGCCAAGGGCAAGGCCTCATCGGTTCGTGACGTGCTCGGGCTCGATGCGCTCGCGCTGATGAAGAAGCGCTCGTTCGCCGTCTTCATCATCAGCTCGTTCCTGATTTGCATTCCGCTGGCGGCGTACTACAACTACGCGCCCGTTTTCGCGGACGCGGCCGGATTCCACAACGTCGCGTTCAACATGTCGTTCGGACAGATGGCCGAGGTCGTTTTCATGCTCCTGATGCCGCTGTTCTTCGTCAGGCTGGGCGTGAAGTGGATGCTGCTGATCGGTATGTTTGCCTGGGTGCTGCGCTACGGACTGTTCGCGGGCGCGGCCGGCAACGGCGTGCTCTGGATGATCATGGGCGGCATTCTGCTGCACGGCATATGCTACGACTTTTTCTTCGTTACGGGCTTCATCTACGTCGACAAACAGGCCAGCAAGAAGATCCGCGGGCAGGCACAGGGCTTGCTGGTCCTGATCACGCAGGGCCTGGGTATGCTGATCGGGGCACAGCTAATCGGGCGTCTCGTCAACGCATTTACCGCCGAAAATGCCGGCGTGCTGCTCGACAAGGCGAAAGCGCTGCGCGATCAGGCTGCCGCGGCTACCGGCGCCGATGCACAGTCGCTGTGGTCGCAAGCCGCCGAGGTGCTCCTGTCCGCGCGCGATTGGCAAACCATCTGGCTGATTCCCTGCATCATGGCGGCCGTGGTGGCCGTCGCGTTCATGGTGCTGTTCCGTGAAGACGGCAAGGCTTCCAAGGAGCAAAACGAGTCCTAGCAGTTCGCCGCAAAAGTCACTACGGGCCGTGAATGACGTAGCGGCCGGCGCCGCGTGGGCTTCAGGCCCGCGGCTCTTCGGCGGGTGGCCCATCGCTTCAGCGGTGGGGGACGCGAATACGACCACGATTCGTGTTCTCCGCGGCTAAAGCCACGGGCCACCCACGGGAAGAGCGAACCGCACCCCGGCACGAAATGGAGTGCAGCGCGTGACGTATCTCTGGGCAACGCTCCTGGTCCTGCTGAATACCGTTTGGCTCGCAACCGTTGTCGCGGGGCTGCCGGGTACGTGGCTGATGGTTGTCTGCGCCGCCCTGCTGGCTTGGTGGAAGTGGGAAGACCCCGCGACCGGGCAAGTGGGCATGTTCGGCATCGCGACGCTCGTCACGATCGTCGTGCTTGCCGCCGCCGGTGAAATCGCCGAGTTTTTCACCGGCGTCGTCGGAGCGAAAAAGGCCGGCGGCTCACGCCGCGGGGCCGTCGGCGCCTTACTCGGCGGCTTTGTCGGCGCAATCGCGGCAACGTTCCTGATCCCAATTCCCATCCTGGGCTCATTGATCGGAGCGTGCGGCGGCGCGTGCCTGGGAGCGTGGGGATTCGAGCTTGCCGGTGGACGCAAAATGGGTGAATCGGCCAAGTCGGGCGTCGGTGCCGGCGTCGGCACACTCGCCGGCCGCGTCGTCAAGCTGGCGGTCGGAATCGCGATCTGGTTGATCGTCGCCGTGACGGCTTTCTGGCCCTAGTGCTTTGTCTAGGTTGATTTGATGGGTAGTGTTTCTTTCGAGGCCGTGATAATACTTGAAGAGGACAACAATACCTGAAGAGCCGCGGACTTCAGTCCGCCCGGTCCTTCGGAAAGAGTAAATTCTACTCCCCGCGGCGCCGCGGGGGCTTCAGGCCCGCGGCTCCTCAGGTTGAACCCATCAAAGCAACACTGACAAAGCGCTAGCGGCGGAAATACTAACCGCTACACCGGCGCGCCCGACGACGAAAACAGACCATCCACAGCCTCGACCAGCTTCGCCAACTGCGGCTTTATCAGCACGGCGTCGGCACCAAGGGCGGACATCTTCTCCCGATTCTCGTCGGTGATCAGCGCGCTGAAGATCACGACGCGCATGTCGTTAAAACGCGGTTTCTCCCGCACCATCTGAACAAGGTGCAAACCGTCCATCCGCGGCATCTCGACGTCAGAGATCATCAGTTCGTACGGCGTGGCGGCGTGCTCCAACTGTTCCCAGGCATCCTCCCCGTTGCTCGCCAGCGTAGTCTGCGTATAACCCGCCTGGACGAGTACATCGTAAATGTACTGCCGCATCGTCGGCGAGTCCTCGGCCAACAGAATCCGATGTTCCCCGCGATTAAGCCCCGGCGGCGCCGAGACTTGTTCCAGTTCGTCAAGGCAAACGTCGCGGAACTCGAGTGCGACTTTATCGAAGTCAACCATCAGGACGAGTCTCTCGCCAACGTGACAGACCGCGGCGATTACCGAATTGTCCGATCCCTGACTTGCGGGCAGCGGCTCGAGGTCTTTCCAGGTCAGCCGGTAAATCTGCTCGACACCGTCAACCACAAAACCCATCAGCATGTCGCTGAACTCGGTAACGATGATCTGACGTTCGGCGACCGATGACGGTTCGCCCGGGTTGAAGTAGAGTTGGAGATCCACCAATGGGATCACCTGCCCCCGCAGGTTGATCACCCCCACCAGCGCGGGATGCGCCTGTGGCACCCTTATCGAATGAACCTGCTTGATAACCTCTCGCACCTTGGCAACATTTACGCCGCAGCCAAGTTCACCAACCTTGAATACCAGGACTTCAAGCTCGGTGCTATCGGATTCCCGTAAAATCCCTTTGTGATTATCGGCCATCCCAGCATCCTTTACCGTATCGTAAGCTACGCGAAAACCGCTGAAGATATATCGGCCGAACCTGTAACCGTGTTCAATGAACTGTATGGGGTTGTCGAGGATCCGGCACGCCGCCGGTAGATTCCCACCCTGGATCATTCCGCGGTCGGCAGCGAATCGATGAAACCACGCTCGTAGCGCTTGATCCGAACGATCGTGGCCCGCTGCCCCTCATCGTTCTTGTACGAGCAAATGAATCGCCAAACGATCTCACCCTCTCGTGTCACCTCGAAAGCCTCGCCGTTATCGGAGTTGGCGATCAGCGTGTTGCCGTTCGGCAAACGCTGGTTCGAGCCCTTGGTGAGCGAGAAGAATTCGTCCGGCGTCGTCGCCTGATATTGCCAAACGATTTTTTCGCTAAGCGGATCAAGCTCGAGCACGCGCGAGTACTTCCGTTTCACGCCGTTGTCGTAGACCAAAATGTTACCATTTGCCAGATACTGCGCGTCGTGCGGTCCGGAAAGTTCGCCCTCACCCCACGCCCAGAGCACTTTCCGCCCATCCCAATCAAACACCGCGATACGATGCTGATGCCGAAAGCAAACCAGCACGCAGCCCGGCCCATAGATCGGATGTCGGCCTTCGAGTTGCTTAAAGTGTGCCCATTCGACCGAATTGCAGTGGAACAGATCAAAAGACTTGCCCTCGTTCCCGTCACGCCGCAAGCGTTGCAAACGCACCAATGGAAACACTTCCGGCTGCTTCCGCAGTACGTCAAAGACGGACAACGACTGCAAAACGTTTCCATCATGGTCGAGCAGTACGAGACCAACGTCCTTTATGACCGCCCGGGGGTGAATCTCGGGCGCGGGTCGGCGTTGGAAAGTGAGTGTCAGGATTTGATTGCGGGGCGTAACCTCGACGTCGTGGTGGGCGGCGATCCCGGTTTCCCAAAGCACGTCCCCATCCCAGTCGAAACGAATGAGGTAGCGCGGACGCCCGCTGCCCGATCCCTCGGCACCTTCGGGCAGCGGATCCTTGCCGACCACCAGCAGATCCCCGTTCGGCAGCAGCTCAACGTTTTCCCAACTGTAGCCCGACGGCCGGCTCCACGACCGTAGCACGCGCCCCTCGGCATCCATCAACTCGGCCCGACAACGTTCGTGAACGCAGTAGAGGTTGTAACCGGGATACGACTTCTCAGCGTCGTACAAGACGACGCCGACGCCCTGCTCGTCATCCTCGTCCACATCCACATAACCCGCATAGGGCAACGCCAGAAGCTTATCCACCTCGTCGCGGTTCTGCTCGATCGGCGTCAGCTCATTGACAGGCCGACTTGTGGCGGCTTGCTGCTCTGAATCGCCACAGCCACACGTGCAAACCAGCAGAGCGAGCGCGATGACTTGAGGAGATTTGAGCATGTACGGTTTCCAATGTCAGGTCGGTTCTGCCCGAGCCCATTCCCCCGCTGGAACTCAGGAGGCTAAGTGAGAAATCGCTGCACAGCAAGATCTTTCAACGTTATGTTCCCAACCCACCGCCGGGTTCACGCCCTTTGAGCCTGTTCAAACGCCGGCAAACGACGAACAACGTCGGCAAAGCCAGGCAGGCTTCTCGTAACGCGTTCACTCGGCTGTCCCGGTCGTTGCTCCAAACCACGCCGACTTCCTTGATGCGATAGCCGAGCCGATCCGCCAATCCCAGCACCTCGCAATCGAACAACCAGCCGTTGGTTTCCTGGCGCGAGAAGATCTCCCGGGCCGCCTCGCGTCGAAAGCACTTGAACCCACATTGCGTATCGCGCAACGCCGGCAGCAGCAAATGCCGCCGAATCGCCCGAAAACCCCACGCCAACCAGCGTCTCAGCAACGGCTGCGGCGGGTCGAGCCGCGAGTCCGGGAGGTCACGCGAACCGATGACCACGTCGTATCCCCGATCAAGCCACGGGCGCAGCTTGTTGACTTCCTCGATCGGTGTCGAAAGATCGGCATCACACATCAGCAACACGTCCCCGCGCGCCGCCAGCATGCCTTGCCGCACGCTATGGCCTTTCCCACGGTTTGTCCGGTTTATCAGCAGACGAACCGAAAGCGGTGGGGCCTCGAATCCTCGCACGATCTCGGCTGTCCCGTCCCGGCTCCCGTCATCCACGACGATCAGTTCCCAGCGCGACGCGGCCTGTCCGGCGTACTCGCGTACCGCCGCGAGCGCCCGACCGATCCGGCGAGCTTCGTTGTACGCCGGTATGACGATCGATAACTCAGGCGTGTGTGTTTGTTGGCTGTTTTCGTCGGTCATCGCATTTGGATCGTACAAGCGTCGGCACGGGTGTGCATCACTTGCGGGGGTAACTTGTCATTCCGAGAAGCGCGGCGCCGAGGAATCACGGGCGGGACGCCCGTGCCACCCATCAATTCAACTGTGGCAGAGCACTAGCAGTCTGCCAGCAGTGGACACGGTCGGAATGACATTCAAACGCCGCCCGCTTTCGTAACGCTCACCCGTCGGAATCTTCCAGCCCCGTCAGTTTGACGCCGCCCCACGCGATTCGCTAGATTGTCCCCAAGGAAACGCAATCCACAACCGGCTTGGACAGACAAACACATACGAGGCCATCGATGAGCGCTGACAACAAACCGTCACGGCAAACCGGGATTACTCGGCGGAAATTCGTACAGACGGCAACCGCCGCCGGGCTAATGATGACCGTACCCGCCTGGGCCCAGGAGTCCACGGAAAACAAAGACGATCTGAAGGTGGCGATCATCGGGCCGGGCAGCCAGGGCCGCCTGTTGATGACGATGTCGCTGAAGATTCCGGGCATCCGCTACGCGGCCATCTGCGACGTTTGGCATTACCACCAGAAATACGCCCGCAACATTCTGAAGAAATACGGTCATCAGGTAAACGTCTACGAAGACTACCGCGAGATGCTGGACAAGGAGCGCGACCTCGACGCGGTGATCGTTGCGACGCCCGACTGGATGCACGCCGAGCATGCAATCGCCTGTCTCGAGGCCGGCAAGCACGTCTACTGCGAAAAGGAACTGTCCAACACGCTCGACGGTGCCCGTAAGATGGTGCTCGCCGCCCGTGAAACCGGTAAATTGCTCCAGATCGGCCACCAACGCCGCAGCCAGCCGCGCTACTGGCACGCCCGCAAGATGATCGAAAAAGATAAAATCCTCGGTCGAGTTACACACACCTATGCCCAGTGGAACCGCGCCCGACTGCTCGAGCTCGGCTGGCCCAAGGGCAAGGAGGTCCCGCCCGAGACGCTCAAACGCTTCGGCTACGGCTCGATGGACGAGTTCCGCAACTGGCGCTGGTACCGCAAGTACTCCGGCGGACCGATGGCCGACCTCGGCTCGCACCAGATCGACATCTTCAACTGGTTCCTGAAAACACCGCCGAAGTCGGTCCTCGCCGGCGGCGGGCTCGACTACTACACCGAGCAAGCCGACCGCAACTGGTACGACAACGTGATGGCGATCTACGAATACCATACCGATCCCGGGACCGTCCGCGGCTTTTACCAGGTGCTCAACACCACCAGCCAGGGCGGCTTCTACGAGCAGTTCATGGGTGACGAGGGCTCGCTGACCATCTCCGATGACGGCAAGACCGGACACATCTTCCGCGAAGTCCACGCCAAGCGGCGTGAGTGGGAAGACGAAGCTGAAAAAGTCGAGACAATGGGGCGCGAGGCGATCGAGCTCAAGATCGGCGAAACGCTCAGCCCCGAAGGCAAGAAGGATCCGCAAGCCGAGGCGTTGGCCGCCCAGGGCCAGAAGGACTCACGCCTGCTGCACCTGGAAAACTTCTTCGACGCGATCCGCAACGGAACCCCGCTGACCTGCCCGGCCGAGGTCGCCTTCGACACCTGTGTTTCCGTGCTGCGGGCCAACGAAGCGGTCGAGGCCGGCTGCCGTTACGACTTTAAGCCCGATGAGTTTACGGTCTGACCCGGACAAAGGAGCGCGGCGTCTTGCAAAAACCCGCTGCTGCATTACTGATCGTCATACTCGGGCTCGGCTCATTACCACGGTCAATCCTCGCGTCCGATGGCGACGTCAAATTACTGCGCTCCGACAGCGCGGCCCCCTACGTTCATCGCATCACGCTTTACGACCACGACGGCACCGCGATCGATCCCGACGACGAATTCGCCGGACCTTACTCGCCGCGGATGACGTGCAGTAAATGCCACCCGTACGCCACCATCGCCGCCGGCTGGCACTTCAATGCCTGGAACGAAACCGTCTCGGCCGGGCGGCCGGGCGAGCCCTGGCTGCTGGTCGATCCGCAAACCGGGACACAATTACCGATCTCGGGAAGAAATTGGCCGGGAACATACCCGCCGGAAGAGATCGGCCTCACGAACTGGCGGTTCGTCAAGATGTTCGGCCGCCACATTCCGGGCGGCGGCTTCGGTGAACCCGGCGATGAACAACTGCGAAACGCACCCGAAATGCTCCGCTGGGGCATTTCCGGCAAGCTCGAAATCGACTGCATGTTCTGCCACGCCGCCGACCAGCAGCACGACCCCGCCGAAGCCGCGCGACAAATCGAGAAAGAGAATTTCAAGTGGGCCCCCACCGCCGCCCTCGGATTGGCGGTGATTCGCGGCGAGGCCCGCAAGGCCCCGGACGATTGGGACCCGCTGATGCCGCCCGATCCGGATTTCCCCGAGCGGGCCGGCCCGCAACTAATCTGGGACCAGAGTCGCTTCGACCCCGACAACCGCGTGCTGCTAAACATCACTCGCCGACCGCCCGCGGAGCGCTGCTACTTCTGTCATTCGTTTCGGCAGGTTGGAGTGAAAGCGAATCACGGCATCGCCGCGGGCCGGGACGTACACCTGGCGGCCGGCCTGATCTGCGTCGATTGTCATCGCAACGGTCTCGATCACATGATCGTGCGCGGCTACCGCGGCGAAGCGCGGGAGCGTGGCAAGCCCGACATCGCGGCTTTTTCTTGCGAAGGCTGCCACCTCGGCACTGATGATCCCGACAATCCCGGCACTTCACTCGGCGGCCGATACGGCGCGCCGCACCCGCAACATCGCGGCCTACCGCCGCTGCACTTCGAAAAGCTGACCTGCACCGCCTGCCACTCGGGTCCCTGGCCCAAAATGAACGCCAAGCGCTTCCAGACCGCGTTGGCCCACGGCCTGGGCCTGGCCACGCGCGAGCGCGAGGACGACGACCCGCCGCACATCGTCGGCCCGGTCTTCGCCCGCCAGCACGACGGCAGGATCGCGCCGCAAAGAATGATCTTTCCGACTTACTTTGCGCGCGTCGAGGGCCAATCCTTCGTCCCCGTCTCTCCCACGGAAATGCGGGAAGTAGCGGAGGAGATCGTGGCTGAGGCCAAGCGCGACCACCTCATCGAGCGGGACACGGATGTAAACGAGCAGATCACGCAGGTTCTCGTTTCGCTCGCCTCTCGGCAGAACGAGTCCGTGTTCTATCCCTATTTCCGCGATCGCGAGCTTCACTTCGGACCGTGGATACCCTACCGCTGGTCGATCGCCCACAACGTGCGACCTGCTTCGCAGTCGCTGGGCATCCGCGACTGCACCGACTGTCACGCCGACGACGGACCAATCTTCTTCGGCAGCTTCATGCCGACAGAACACGCGACGCTTGCGGAAACGCCGAGCTTTACGATGGTATCCCTGCGCGGCGACGACGCTACTTTCACAAAGGTGTGGAATCTCGGGTTCGTCTGCCGACCCGCGTTCAAATGGTTTGGATTCATCTGTGCCGGCATCATCGCACTGATTATCTTGCACTACGCCTTGGCTGGCATCGGGGCAGTCACGAGGAGGTTCCGCTAGATGACGGAAGGCGGTGCCATCGCGCGGAGCAACAACGCAAACGCCGACACCACGCCGGCGCGCGGCCTCACCCGCGTCGAAATGCTCGCCCACACCGTCGCCGGCGGCGGCTTTGTGATAGCGGCCCTGACCGGCTTCGGCGCGGAACTCTTTCTGGATGAACTCGAAGGCTGGCTGCTGCTTATCCACATGTTCGGGGCGGCTGTGTTCCTCCTCGGCATGACCGCGGTCGCGATTATCTGGGCCGACCGTTGCCGCTTCGGCGATGCGACGGGATTAAACGTGGGCCGGAAGCTCGTGTTCTGGATCGCGCTGCTGCTGGGGTTTGTCGTCATGTTGTCGATGCTGGCGGCGATGCTGCCCGTGTTCGGATATTTCGGGCAGCATGTCCTGTACGAAATCCACGAAATCTGCGGATTATTGTTCCTGGTTGTTATGATTGTTCATACGATTGTCTCGCTCGCCGCCCGGCAGGCGCGGAGGTTGGCAAAATGAACCGGAACCGTACGTGTACTTCCCAAGTAATGATTCTCGCCGCCGTCCTGGCATTCAGCGTTGTTCAAATCGGCCAGGCTCAAACGCCGAGCGATAAAACCAAACTCAAGCCGGACAAAGCGAAAAAGGACGGTGCCAAGCTCGTCCCGCTCGAATTGAAGCTACCCAAGCCCGCCTTCAAGGGCACGCCCAAGCACGTGCCCCCGGGAACCAATCTCGAAAAGCCCCGCAAGGGCCCTCGTCCGCTCTTCCTCGCGCCCAAAGGTTGCAAGAACATCGCACTCGGCAAAAAGGTCACCGCCAGCGACACGGACCCGATCATCGGCGAGATCGAGCTGGTCACCGACGGCGACAAGGAAGCCAACGAAGGCTGCTACGTCGAATTCGGCCCCGGTCTGCAATGGGTGCAGATCGACTTGAAAAAGAAGCACCGAATCCACGCGATGCTGGTCTGGCACTTCCACGCCAACGCCCAAGTCTACCACGACGTGGTTATCCAGGTCGCCGACGACGCCGACTTCATCACCAACGTCCGCGCCGTCTTCAACAATGACCACGACAACTCGTCCGGCCTCGGGCTGGGCGGCGACAAGGAATATTGGGAAACCTACGAGGGCAAGCTCATCGATGCCAAGGGAGTCACCGCCCGCTACATCCGCCTCTACAGCAAGGGCAGCACCGCCGACGACCAGAACCACTACACCGAGGTGGAGGTTTTCGGCCTGCCGGCGAAATAGCTGAGAAGGGGTCAAGGGGCCGAGGGGCCAAGGGGCCAAGGGGTCGAGGGGCCAAGTAGTCCGCCACTCGGGTGCCAAGGTCTCGGGTGCCACGGGCAAGGACCGCACCGATTCAACCTCAATTGGAGAAAAACGTCGCCGCGGTCCTTGCCCGTGCTTTTGCGATGAAACAGAGAACATGGGCAAGCTGGATTACTTGCAACTCGACGCTCTTGTAGACCTCGGGCCCAACCGATACCTTGAGCTTGCTGTATCCGACGCTTGCCCATGCCACCCGGTAAAATGAAAAAGAACTGGGCATTCCTTACACTGATTCTCCTTACGGCGTTTGTGACGCTGACATCCCGGCTGCCGAAGCTCGACTACCGCCCGATGCACTGCGACGAAGCGGTCCACGCCGTCAAGTGCAACGATCTATGGCAGACCGGCAAGTACAAGTACGACCTGCACGAGTACCACGGGCCGACGCTCTACTACTGCACGTTGCCGAGCATCCTGCTCAGCGGCGCCAAAGACTTCGGCGAAACAACCGAGACAACTTACCGCATCGTGCCCGTGCTGTTCGGCGTCGGACTGATCCTGCTCTTGCTACTGATCGGCGACGGGTTGGGACGCCGGGCGGCAGTCTGCGCCGGCGTGCTGACCGCTTTGTCGCCGGCGATGTCGTTCTATGGACGGTACTACATTCAGGAAACGCTGCTCGTCTTCTTCACGTTCGCGGCGCTTGTCGCCGGCTGGCGCTATGTGCGCTCGCGAAACGCCGGCTGGGCAATCCTGGCGGGAGCGGCGATCGGACTAATGCACGCCACCAAGGAGACCTGCATCATCGCCCTCGGCACACTGCTGCTCGCGCTCGTGATCAACACGATCTGGCATTGGCGGTTCAGCGGCCCGCGTGTGGTTTGGCGTGGATACTATCGAGGCAAGGCGCTGGCCGGGGCCGTGCTGGCCGGTGCCGCGCTATCCATTTTGCTCTACTCCGGATTCCTCACGAACGCGAGCGGGCCGCTCGACTCGTTAAAAACCTTCACAACCTACTTCGGCCGCGCCGGCGGCCACGGCCTGCACGACCACCCCTGGTATTACTACCTTCATATGCTGGCCTACACGCACTACGTACCCGGACCGTGGTGGAGCGAGGGGCTGATCCTGCTGCTCGCCGGGATCGGCGCCGTCGCGGCGATTGTCGGCAAAGGCGTCCGCGACGGTTATGTCCCACTGTTGCGGCTGTTGACGATCTACACGCTGCTGCTAATCGTGATTTACTCGGCGATCCCCTACAAGACGCCGTGGTGTATGCTGGGATTTCTCCACGGCATGATTCTGCTGGCCGGCGTGGGTGTGGTCGCATTGATTCAATGGCTGCGTTTCACGCCCTTGCGCGTTATCGCGGGCGTATTGCTGTTGGTCGGCGGTTACCATCTCGGTTGGCAGGCGTATCGAGTGAATACGCGCTTCTGCGCCGACTACCGCAATCCGTATGTCTACTCACATCCGCGATTTGAAGTGGTCGACCTGGCCCGCCGGGTCGAGGACATCGCCACCGTCCATCCCGACGGCAACGCGATGCTCGTCAAGGTCATGGCAGACGACTATTGGCCGCTGCCGTGGTATCTCCGTCGGCTATCAAGCGTGGGTTACTGGGAGCACGTGCCCGAGCACCCGGACGCCCCCGTGATTATCGTGGGAGCGGAGCTACAGCCACAACTCGACGAGCAATTGCAAGATGAGTATCAGGTCAATTCCTATGGATTACGCGCCCCGTCGGTCGTGCTGTGGGCGTACATCGAGCGCGACTTGTGGGATAAGTACGTGGATAAGCGGCTTCGATCGCAAAGTGCCGCGGCCGAGGCGACGCCGCCATGATCGATCCGCCGAAGAAAAGCGAGCATGGTCACGCTTTCCCGCTGTATCGCTTCAAACACAACGCGATGGCTTGCACCTTCGAGTTGGCATTAGTGAGCGAGGACGCCGACTATGCCGAACAGGCGGCACGCGCTGCCTTCGCGGAGATCGACCGTCTTGAATGCGAGTTGAGCCGCTTCATCCCGACCAGCGACATTGCCCGCATCAATGCCATCAAGCCCGGCGAAACAGTGCGCGTCGATATCGAGGCGGTGGAATGTCTCCAGTTAGCGGCACGAGTGTGCGCGGAAACAAACGGCGCGTTCGACGTCACCTATTCCAGTCGAACACACCAGCGGGACGCCGGTGCCACCCATGTAGCGGCCGCCCCCCGTGGCGGCCGTTCCATGGAACGGTCAACCGCAACTTCGGCACCACTCGAACTCGACCCGAAAGGCCGCTACGTACGCGTGCGGGCCGAAGGCGTGCGTGTCGATCTCGGCGCAGTCGGCAAGGGCTACGCGATCGATCAAGTCCTGACCATTCTGCGCGATTGGAGCATCACGGCGGGGCTGATCCATTCCGGTCAAAGCTCCGTCCTCGCGTTCGGCTCTCCGCCCGGAGCCGAAGCCTGGACGATCGCGCTGCGCGACCCGGTCAATGACAACGAGACCCTCGAACGCGTCACGCTGAAGGATGCCGCGCTGAGCGGCTCCGGACACAAGCTGCACGGCGACCACATCATCGACCCGCGCGGCGGCCGCCCCGCCGACGATAAGCTCGGCACGTGGGCGCTTGCCCCGTCGGCGGCGCTCTCCGACGCGCTCGCCACCGCGTTCATGGTCATGTCGCGGGACGAGGTGGCGGAGTACTGTCGGCGACACCCGGATGTTTCGGCCTTGCTTTACACGAACACGCCCCGCGGTCCGGCCCTCACGCGTTTGGGGAAAGCCCGCGTAGTGAGTAAACTGTTACGCTTTACCCGTAACGAGTAACGCCGCGCGCGGCTATGCCCGCAAATGTGTCGCTCCACCTGAAAGGCAGGACATGATTAACACGTTTGAAGGAAAAACGCCGGAAATTGGCGATGGAACCTACATCCATCCCTCCGCCGACGTATTCGGGAATATCAAGATCGGCTCCGATTGCTGGATCGGACCGGGAGCGCGAATTCGAGGAGATTACGGACGAATCGTGATCGGCGACAACACCGCCGTCGAGGAAAACGCCGTCATCCACGCCCGTCCGGACGAGCAGACGACGATCGGTAACTGGGTCACGCTCGGGCACGGGTGTATCGTCCACAATGCGACGATCCACGATTGGGCCGTGATCGGCATGGGGTCGATCGTCTCCGACTGGTCCGACGTGGGCGAGTGGGCGGTGATCGGCGAAGGCGCGGTCGTCCGCCAGCGACAGGAGATAGCGGCGGGTCACATCGCGGTCGGCGTGCCCGCCAAGGTGCTCGGCAAGACCGTGGCCGACGACTACAAAGCCGAGTGGAAACATTGGAAGAAAGTGTACGTGGACCTTGCCCGGAGGTATCAGAAAGGGTTGACCTGATATAAGTATTCGGGCAGTCACGCCGGCCGGCTTTGCACACGCTAATCCGCGTCGGGCGTTTCGAGCAAGTCCGGCATTTTTTGTCGCACGATTTGTCGCAGTATCTCCATGTCCGCCTCGCGCACGCCGGCGGCCTCGGCGTCGTGCAGAGCCGCTTGTACCGATTCCGTATCGCCCAGCTCGGCAACCGACGCGATGATCAACGCCCAGGCCGGGCCGTGGTTTGGCCGGTAGCGCAGCACGGCCTGGAGCATTTTGGCCGCCTCGCGTTCGTCACCGGCGGCGAGCAGATAACGCGCCAGACGCAGCCGATAGGGTATGACCATTTCCTCATACTTATGCGTCTGAATCCCGGGCAGGGCGTCAATGGCTTCCCGCAGAAGCGCAACAGCTTTTTCCGGCCGGTCGCGCCAGGCTTGGAGTGAGTATTCGGCCTGTTCCGCCAGCGCGACCGAGTAAAGTTCCGGGAAGCGCGGGCGCATCGGCTGGTAAAGCTGCGCCGCCTGGTCGGCGTCGGCCGCGGCGCCTTCGTAGTCACCTTGCAGGGCTTTCCACGCCGCACTGAGCCGGTACATCTCGGGAGCACCTGAAAGGATCAGCGCGTCGAGGTCGGTTTGGGGATCGTATGGTCCGACGGATTGGCGCAGGGCGTAAAGGATTTCCTCGAAATCCCGCAGCTTGCGTCCCTTTTGCAGCGCGGCATACCACTCGGCGGGCGGGAAACCGTTGCGCAGGGCGTTGCGCAACAACCCGATGTAGTCGTCGACCAGAACGGGGTAGTGCGTGAGGGCAAGTAGCGTTTGGAGATCAAATGGTCGCAGTCTGCGCTGGATGACCCAGGCCTGAAGAGCGCGTTCGTGCCAGTCGCGAGCCTGCTCATCATCGCCGATGCGCGCAAAAAGTATCGTCAACATTTCGGCGCACCGGGCGCCAAGGGCGGGCATGCGACCGAAATTCGGAGCATGCCAGCTTAGCTCCAAGGCCACGTCTGAAGCGGATCGGCAGCGGTCGGCGGCGAACTGCACCAGTTCACGCAATTCAGCCGGAGCGGGGTAGGAATCCTGGCCGTCCGCGAGATCGGCTTGATATCGCTCAGCCGCCTCAATCGCCTGGGCATAGGCTATGTGGGCGCGGGCGAACTCACAATCAACCGCGCGCTTGTTCGCGATCAACTTACGGACCGGATCGAGCAGGTGTTCCCGGGCCTCGCGCGTGTGGAACAGGGCCGCTTCGTATTGACCCGAACGGTAGGTGACGGATGCCGCGTATTCGGAGCATACGCCGCTCCAGTTCCGCAGCGACAACCAAGCGGCGAGGATCGCCAGTGCCAGGGATACGCCGGCAAGTCCGTAGCGTCGGAGCAACATGCTGCGCAGCCAGGTGTCGGTGACGGCGTGTTCGTCGAGTCGCTGCTTGGAGATCGAGCGACAGGCCGCCCACAGCGCGCCGAGCAGCGTGTAGAAGATCGCCGGTGTTCCAGGCAGGCGCGGACCGACGCCGAACATGGCATCCGTGAGCAGCGCGATGACGGCGGCAACCAATCCGAGGAGCAACCAGCGTCGTTCGGGCGAGAGGTTGGTGCGCAGCAGCGCGGAGGCGGCAACGATGGTGGCGAGTAAGCCGGCGACGTAGGTCACGCCGCCGACGAGCCCGATCTCGGCGAAGACCTCGAAGAGTTCGTTGTGAGCGTGCTCGACCATTTCGGCCATGAACGCCGCCGGGTCGAGCACGCGATCGTTGACGGCAAGGGCGCCCGCCAGCCGCGGGTAGCTGCCGGCACCGGTGCCGCTGATGGGTCGCTGGCTCCACAAGGCGGCGGCGTATTGCCAGGCGTAGACCCGAAAGCGGATCGTCGCGCCGCGGGCCATGGTGAAATCCTGCTTGGCGGATGAGAGATACCACGTGCCGAACGAGGCCATAAACAACAGTACTACGACGATGATCCAGCGAATCCGCCGCCGGGCGCGCAGGAACAGCACGCCCGCGATGCCGACCAGCAGTCCGATCCACGCCCCGCGTGAGCCGGCCAGACTAAAGCACCAGCACAACGGAACCAGCACAATGCCGGCGGCGACGAGACGTTGCCACGCAATGGCGCCGCGCTGTTGCCGGGATGTCCAAATCGACCCGAGTAAAACAGCACCCGCAATCAAGATCGCCGGCAGCATACACGCGGCCAGCGCGCTGGGATTGCCGATCGGGAAGCCGGGACGGTGAAACGGGTTTCTGACGTGGAAATACCACACGCACAGCGCCGCCCCAACGGCGGCAATGATGACGTAGCCCCACAAGAGCCGAGGCAGATCACGGCTCTCCAGACTCCACGACAGCGCGATCGCCCACGCCAGCGCCAGCCCGTACAGAGCAGCCTGGCCGCGCGCGAGATCGGCATCGCCGGACCATCGACTGCTGGCCAACGAAATCAGCACCCAGCCGGCCAGAAAGGCCTGGCCGACGAACCAGGCGCGTTTGGCGGTTCGCCGCTCGGGTGGAAAAAGCCCGGAGACGAGCGCGCGACCGGCCAGCAGCACGAGGGCCGCGACGGTCACGAGGTGAAACGCGAGGTCTTTGATCTCCACGCCGCGGATCGTTGCGACGGCGCCGCCGAGCGACATCAGGTCGGTGACGCGTTTGAGGATGGAACCCTCGCGCCAAAGGATCGCGCCGGGATAGCTTCCCCCGGTCGGCGGGCTCATCAGGAAAAACGTTGCGACAAGCAACACGAGCGCCAGGACGAGGCTCAGGAGCGAAAGCAGGCTGCGCAGCCGGTGCCCCGGCGGTGCGGGTGTCGCGATGTTGGGTGCCTCGAGCATAAGGTTCGGAGTCACCTCTGTGGTGAAGTCGATCCAGCGTCCGACGCGCGGGGCAAACGCTACGTTTGTCTACCACGCGTGGGCGGAAACCGCAAAGGCGGGTCGAAAATTTTCAAAAACAAGTACGAGCGACGCGGACCGCCGGTTCGTACGGGGGTGCCACGGGCAAGGGCCGCGCTGCGTTGCTCGCATTGATAAGAGAAGCTCGCCGCGGCCCTTGCCCGTGCGAACTCGAAAAGCACGGGCAAGCTGCCAGTTTGCACCGGTTGCCGTCTTCGCGATACGCGAGCCTCCTCTGCCTCGGAACCGGCGCCGGTTGCGACGCTTGCCCGTGGCACCCTCGATGACCGGGGTATCATCGCAGCCTCCGATACTCCAACAAGTTAGCTTCGCCATGATAAATGGTTACACCCGGTTCGTGGTTACACGCGGGAAAGCATTTACCTTCGGCGCGAAACGTGATATCTTCCGGTGTCCGAGTCAAGGAAGCCGCGACAGTGTCAGACTCCGCCGGCGCGCCAGGATGGCAAGCGCCCCTTCATTTCCGTGAGGCGTGCATCCACATGGTTGGGATCGGTGGTAGCGGTATGGCCGGACTGGCCGCGGTGCTACAGAGACGAGGAGCACGCGTCAGCGGGAGCGATCGGCTCGAATCAGCCGCACTTACGCGTTTGGCCGAGAGCGGGGCACACGTCACTACGCAACAAACCGCTGATGCGGTCCCGCCCGAGACGGAGTTGCTGGTCATGTCGGCCGCCATCCCCGAACGGCATCCGGAACTCGTCGAAGCCCGACGGCGCGGGATCACGGTAATCAAGTACGCTCAACTACTCGGGGCTTTAATGGCCCAGAACCACGGCATCGCCGTCAGCGGCACGCACGGCAAGAGCACATCGACAGCCTGGCTGGCGTTCGTGTTGCGGAAAGCCGGGCTCGATCCGAGCTTCGTGGTCGGGGCCGAATCTCAGCAACTCGGCGGCGGCAGCGGCGTCGGTGACGGGCCGCACTTCGTCGCCGAGGCCTGCGAATACGATCGCTCATTTCTCAATCTGCGGCCACGGGCGGCGGCGATCCTCAACATCGAGGAGGATCATCTCGATTGCTACGAAAACCTGGCGGCGATAAACGAGGCGTTTCAGCAGTTCGCGAACCTGGTCCCGCCCGACGGGCTGGTTGTCGTAAACGGACAGGACCCGAACTGTCTCGCAATCGCCAACAAGCTCGACATCAATGTCGAGACCTTTGGCTTCGACGCGCAAGACACCTGGCAAGCCGTCGATTTGAGCCTGCGCGACGGATGTTACGAATTCACCATGCGACACAATGGTGAATCGCTGGGCCGGGTGTGCCTGAGTATCCCCGGCGAACACAATGTTTCCAACGCTCTGGCCGTCGCCGCGCTGGCGTCGCACGCGGGTGTGTCGTGGACGCATATCAGCGAGGCCCTGCGCGAATTCCACGGGGCCCAACGACGCTTACAGATGATCGGCGAGGTCGACGGCGTAACCGTCGTCGATGATTACGCGCATCATCCGACCGAGATTCGGGTCACGCTCAAGGCCGCTCGGCAGCGTTTCGGGCCGCGGCGGGTGTGGTGTGTTTTTCAGCCGCACCAGCATTCGCGGACGCGTTTTCTGCTGAGCGATTTCGCACGCAGCTTCGAGTTGGCCGACTACGTGGTTGTCCCGCGGATTTACTTTGTGCGCGACAGCGAGCGCGAACGCCAGGCCGTCTGCGCTGCCGACCTGGTCGAGCAGGTCCGGGCAACCGGCGGGCACGCGGTGCACATCCCCGAATTCAACACGATTATCCAAACGCTGGTAAGCGACCTCAAGCCCGGCGACCTAGTAATCACGATGGGCGCCGGCGATATCTGGAAGGTGGCCGATGAGCTGGTTCAGCGGCTTCGAAAAAATCGTCCGCACTGACGTCCCGCTGCGCGAGTACACCTGGTACAAGCTCGGCGGGCCGGCCCGCTGGTTCTGCGAGCCGCGTGACGAGGACGAGCTGGCCGCCCTGCTTACGCGCTTTCGCGCAGACAATATCCCCTGGCGAATCCTCGGCGGCGGCGCGAATGTCATCGTGCGCGACGCGGGCTTCGACGGCGCCGTAATCCATCCGCGCGGACCGGTTTTCGAACGGGTCGAATTCGACGCTGAGATCGTCAACGCCGGCGCGGGCGCCGATTTTCCCAAGCTGATCGGCGCAGCGCTCAAACACGACCTGGTCGGGCTCGAAGTTCTCGCCGGCATCCCCGGCACCGTCGGCGGTGCCGTACGAATGAACGCGGGCGGGCGTTACGGCGAAATCGGCCGGTTCGTCCAGACGGTGCGTTTGCTCGATGTAAATAGTCAATTCGTGACGCGCGCCGCGGACGAAGTTGGTTTTGCCTATCGTCACACGAATCTCGATAACTGCATCGTGCTCGGCGTGACCCTGAAGCTACAGCGCGGCGACGGCGAGCGAGCATTGCAGCGCTATCGCGAAATCGTGACGGAAAAGCAGCGCGATCAGCCGGCGCTGGCCGCTCGCTCGGCCGGGAGCATTTTCAAAAATCCGCCCGCCCAACCCGCCGGGCGCTTGCTCGACGAGGCCGGGCTAAAAGGTGTGCGGATTGGCGGAGCGGAAATCAGCACACGGCATGCAAACTTCATCATCGCGTACGATGACGTAACCGCCGACGATGTGTTAAACTTGATCTCACTCGCGAAGGAACGCGTGCGCCAAGCCACGGGAATCGAGCTCGAACCCGAGGTAGAGATATGGTGAAAGGATGCCCGCAACCCACACAACCTCCGCCATGACCACCGATACATCGAAAAAACTGCGTGTAACGGTTCTGGCCGGGGGGCCGAGCGCGGAACGCGAAATCAGCCTGGCCTCGGGCGGAGCGGTTGCCGAGGCGCTGCGCCGGCGGGGGCACGACGTTTTCGTCGCCGACGTGGGGCCGAACCTGCTGGATGCGCTGGACCATGAGGCGGACGTGGTTTTCCCGGCTCTGCACGGCACGTTCGGCGAAGACGGGACGATCCAGCGAATCATGGAGCAGCGCGGGATTTGTTTCGTCGGGTCGGGCTCGCGCGCGTCGGCGACCGCGATGAACAAGGTCGCCGCGAAAAAAATCGCGATTAAAATCGGCGTTCCGACGCCGGCGTTCGAGGTCGTGACCCCGCCGGAGCGGCCCAAGCTGTCGGTGCCCGTGGTGGTCAAGCCGATCGCCGAGGGCAGCAGCGTGGCGACGACGATCGTTCATGACGCGGCATTGCTGGATGAAACAATCACGGGCGTAGCGGGTACGTACGGCCAGGCGTTGGTCGAGCAGTTCATGCCCGGCGATGAGTTGACGGTCGGGTTTTTGGGTGATCAGACGCTGCCGCCGATCCGTATCCGCCCCAATCGCGAGTTCTACGATTACCAGGCGAAATATCACGACGATCGGACGGAATACCTGTTTGAGACGGGCTTTTCGCAACCGTTGCTCGCGCGGGCGGCGACGCTGAGCCGGCATGTATTTGCCGCGCTCGAATGTCGCCACCTGGCTCGAATCGATTGGATCGTAGGTGACGACGAGGAGCTTTGGTTTCTGGAAGTAAATACACTGCCAGGGTTTACGAGCCACTCGCTGGTTCCCAAAGCTGCCGCTAAGATCGGTATCCCGTTCGACGAGTTGGTCGAGCGGCTGGTGAGAATGGCCATGGAGGACCATTCGTGAGCAAAAGCAAAGGCAAACGAAAGCCAAGCCGACACTCTACAAAGCCGCGCTTGCCCTGGCTGCGCTCGCTGCGAACCTGGATCGCCGTCGCGTGGGTCGGCACCTTTGCCGTGATCGCGTACGGCCTGCGCCAGTTGGAGCCGTACGCACAGCGGATCAACTTCGGCGATACGGCGGTCGAATGGGTGGGAGTCCCCGACTGGCTCAACGACGAGGATTGGCAACACGTGCTGCCCGAACTCGAAACCCGGATCAACCTCCACCCCGACACCGATCCGTACGATGATCGCGTCTGCTCGTACGTGGCGGAGCGTCTGGTCGGCTCGTCCTGGATCGCCGCGGTGCGACGGGTCAGCAAGCAGAGCGACGGCCGGGTCAAGGTCCACGCCGACTTCCGCAAGCCGTTCGCGATGGTTGAGCGGAACGGGGTTGCATATCTGGTAGACAACGAGGGCGTGCGCCTGCCGCGGCAATGGGCCAGCAGCGGGTTTAACCGCGGCGGCTGGCTGGCGATCCGCGGCATCATGGCCCGAGTGCCGGAAACGGGGCAGCGCTGGGCCGGCGACGACGTGGCGGCGGGGCTGAAGCTGGCTCGGTTTCTATACCGGGCCGAGGCGGCGAATCGAACGCCGTTCCGTAACGGGATCAAAGCGATCGACGTCGGCAATTTTGAAGGCCGAAAGCACCCGCGCGCCGGTCGGCTGCAACTGGTTACGATAAATCCGCAAAGTTATATACACTGGGGACTTCCGCCTGGTGAAGAATACGGTATTGAGAGTAGTGCCGAACTCAAGCTGGCAATGCTGTGTAAACTATATGCGGCAGAGGGTCACCTCCCGGACAAGGGACCGATCGACCTCCGAGCGGAGGACGGCATCGGACTGGGTGATCCCGACTAGTGCTACGTCTAGGTTGATTTGATGGGTAGTGTTTCTTTCGAGGCCGTGATAATGCTTGAAGAGCCGCGGACTTCAGTCCGCCCGGTCCTTCGGGAAGGGGTAAATTCTACTCCGCGCGGCGCCGGGCGGACTGAAGTCCGCGGCGCCTCAGGTTGAATCCTTCAAAGCAACACTGACATCACACTAGCCGATGAGCACGGCCGATGTTGAAAGAGTGGAGATGCCGGTATGACACCTGAAGAAGTAATTATCGCGCTGTTCAAAACCCTGACCGAGCACCTGAAAATGCCGGAAGGCTTCGAATGGGCCCCTCTTGCGGGGTTCGGTCTCGCAACCGCTTTCGGACTTATGCTCCTCCTGCGCGGAGCGAAATGGGCACCCGCGTTGGCCGCGGTCACGTTTCTCGGGATCGGCGGCTGCGTCGGTTCGTTCCTGACCCAGGCTATCGGTACGCCGCTGTGGCCATCGGTCGCCATCGTCGGCGCGCTCGGTTTCGTGCTGGGGCTGGTGATGTTTCGCTTCTGGCAGGCGATCCTGCTGGCAACCTGTTTCATGATCGCGGGGCTTTCGGTTTATTACGTGCGCGTGCTCACGCCCGAGGTGCAAAACTGGGTCTCCGCCGGACCCCAAGCCGGAATGATCACGCTCAGGGAGGCCGGCACCGTCGTCGGCGAGAACCAATCAACCGCACTGGCGGAATTCAAGAACCTCTGGTCGCACTTGGACCGGAACGTGCCTGACTTCTCGACCACAACCTGGATACTCCTCCTGACGACCGGCCTGGCGGGACTGATCTTCGGCCTGCTCCTGCCCGGAGTCTCGCGGGCCTTGTGGGCGGCATCGCTCGGAACGTTGTTCTTCGGGATCGGCGTCACCGCCGGCCTGTCACATTTCGCGCCGAGTACGCTGGATTGGCTGAAAAGCAACCATGGATGGGCCTGGGGAATCGTCGGCGTCATCTGGCTGTTCTCATTGGGGCTGAATCTGGCCAACTGTCGGCGTAAGAAGCCCGACAAGGACGCCGAGGAGGCCTCGACGGAAACGAAGCGCAAGCCGGCGACGGCATGACACAATTATCGGTCTTGCGATTTCCCCGCGGCGAACATCTCTAAAATTACGAAATCCGCTTGGCATCTCCGCGCAACGATATTGACGATGATTATATATGCGCCCGCTCAATTGGCGCGCGCAAGGGAGACCGGCGGTGTACGACTTCCAAAGTCTGATATTTAATTCGGCGACGAGGTGGTCCGAAGCGACCTCGCTGGTCGTGCTCGGCGTGGGTCTGCTATACCTGTTGCAGGGGTTTCGCTTCGCGCGCTTCCTAATGGCGCTGACGTGTGCCGGGAGCGGGCTGGTGATGGGTATAATCGCGGTCAAGCTGCTGGAATTGCCGTTTTTGGTGGCGATCATCGCCCCCGCCGCCCTGGGAGTGGCCGCTCTGTTTTTCTTCCGCAAGGCGTTGATGTTTTCGTCGATGTTCACGTTCGGCGCTTTGGCACAATATCTTGCGATACAACTTGGTGTTCGGCCCAACATATCGATGCTTGCTATTGTGGCAGGTGCCGCATTCGGGTTCTCGTTGGTCTACGTCTGCCGGCGTATGCTCCCGATCGTGATAACGATCTTGCAGGGCGCGGGCCTGCTCGTGGTCGGTTTCGTCGGGCTCTCGACTGCTCTGGCACCCTCGCTGGGCTATACGTTCGTCGACTGGTCGGTTCGCCTGCCGCTGATGGTACCCGGTCTGATGACGATGCTGTTCGTTCTGGGTTATTCGGTCCAGGCCAACGCCTTCCAGGGTGATATTGAATCGGGCGGCTGCCCGGGCCTGAAGGATCTCGAAGCCTCATAACGCTAGTATTTTGTCTAGGTTGATTTGATGGATGGTGTTTCTTTCGAGGCCGTGATAATACTTGAAGAGGGCAACAATACTCGAAGAGCCGCGGACTTCAGTCCGCCCGGTCTTTCGAGATGTATAACTTCTCCGCCCCGCGCCGCCGCGGGGACTGATGGCCGCGGCTCCTCGGGTTGAACCCATCAAAGCAACACTGACAGAGCACGAGAAGTACAGCAGGCCGCGGGTCTTGGGGGTGCTTCATTCCAAAGATCACTTTCGCCGATACATCCAAAAGAGAAGCTGTAGTCCGGGGTTGACTTCCGGGCCACAACCGATAGATTACAGGTAGAGGATGGGGCCGGGGTCGTGTTCCATCACCGGCGAGACAGGATGATGTTGCGAACACAGACATTGTAACCTGGGGAAGCGGCGTGTGGTAACGTCGCGCTCGGGTGGCATCGTCCTGGTGCTTTAATCGCAAAGGTTTGCAGCCCTATATGCACCCACATCCCGAGTCGGCAAACGGCGCGTTGCACCCATGAGGAACAAACTCCCATGGTGAAGGTCCGGTTGCCCGACGGCAAAGCGATAGAACATGAAGACGGCGTTTCCGTCGCCGAAATCATCGAAGGAATTGGTCCGCAACTGCTGCGCGCCGCTCTGGCGGCAAAAGTCAACGGCGAGATCGTCGACCTGAACACGCGGCTCAGCGATCGCGAGGTCGATTTCGCGGCGTTGACCTTCAAAGACGACGAAGGCCTGCAAGTGGCCCGGCACAGTTGCGCGCACGTGATGGCCGAGGCAATATGTACGCTCTGGCCGCGGACCAAGCTGGTTTACGGGCCGCCGGTCAACGGCGGGTTCTACTACGACATTGATCTTGATCACACACTCACGCCCGACGACTTCGTGAAGATCGAAGCAAAGATGGCAGAGATTGTGAAGGCGGATCGACCCTTCACCCGGTACGAAATCACTCGCGACGAGGCAATGGCCAAGCTCCGCGAAGAAGGAAACGAGTACAAGATCGACAACGCCGAGCGGGCCGACGGCGACACGCTGAGTTTTTACGCCACCGGCGCCGAGCCCGGACCGTGTTGTTTTAACGATCTCTGCCGCGGGCCGCACGTGCCGAGCACCGCGAAGGTCGGGGTGTTTAAGATCATGCAGGTCGCCGGGGCGTATCACCACGGCGACGCGTCGAAGAAGATGCTGCAACGGGTGTACGGCACGACTTGGCCGGACAAGCGGGCCCTGAAGCAACACCTGCAACTGCTGGAAGAAGCGAAGAAGCGCGACCACCGTCGAATCGGCCAGGAGTTGGGGCTGTTCACGGTCAGTTCGCTGGTCGGGGCGGGGCTGGTGCTGTGGAAGCCGCGCGGGGCGATCATTCGCTACACGCTGGAACAGACGCTCTTGCAGGAGTTGCTCAAGCACGGGTATCAGCCCGTGTACTCGCCGCACATCGGCAAACTCGACCTGTATCGCACGAGCGGGCATTTTCCGTATTACAAGGACGCGCAGTACCCGCCGTTGTACGAATCGGACCGGGCGCGCGAGCTGAACAACCTATGGGAGCTGGCCTGCACCGGGAGGAGTGACACCGCGAGCGACGCCGAGTTGAGCCTGTTTCACCGTTTGGCCGAGCAGTATCCCAATCTTAAGAAGGCCGGCTATCCGTCCGACGCGCCGGCCGAGCAGCGCATGAGACGGATTCGCTCGTGGCTGTCGCAGGAAGACGGCTATTTGCTCAAGCCGATGAACTGCCCGCACCATATCCTGATGTTTGCCTCCGATCAGCGCAGCTACCGCGATTTGCCCGTGCGGTTGGCGGAATTCGGCATGGTGTATCGTTACGAACAGTCCGGCGAGGTGAGCGGGATGACGCGGGTGCGCGGGTTCACGCAGGACGACGCGCACGTCTTCTGCACGCCGGAGCAATTGCCGGCGGAGATCAAGGACTGTTGCGAGTTGTCGCAATTTGTTCTGAAAATGGTCGGGCTGAAGGAGTTCCGCGTACGGATCGGTCTGCGCGACGCGGACAGTGACAAGTACATCGGCTCGCCGGAAAACTGGGATATGGCCGAGCGGGCCCTGCGCGAGGTCGTGCGCGACTCGGGCATAGAGTATTCCGAAGAACAGGGCGAGGCGGCGTTCTACGGACCAAAGATCGATTTCATCGTCAAGGACGCGATCGGCCGCGAGTGGCAACTCGGGACGGTCCAGGTCGATTACAATCTCCCGGAGCGGTTCGAGCTGGAGTACGTCGGCACCGACAATAACTTACATCGGCCGGTGATGGTGCACCGCACTCTGTTCGGGAGCATGGAGCGTTTCGTCGGGATTTTGATCGAGCACTATGCCGGGGCGTTTCCGTTGTGGCTTTCGCCGATCCAGGCGACGGTTTGCACGGTGAGCGAGAAGTCGTCCGACTATGCGCGCGAGGTGTTTAGGCTTTGCAGGTTGGCTAATCTGCGCGTCGAGTTGGACGACGGCGACGATAGGATCGGGGCAAAAATTCGTAGAGCCACGCTGATGAAGGTGCCTTACATCCTGGTCATCGGTGAACAGGAGATGGATAACAAGACGGTCAACGTCCGCACGCGTGAGGGCAAGCAGTTGGGAAGCTGGGGGCTGCCCGATTTTCTGGCAGCGTGTGCGCGGGAAATCATCGATCGCGGCGCTACGGCGCCCGGCGAGGCCGGCCAGGCTTCGTCCACTTAAAGAATGGAGTACATGGCTAAAGGAACGACATCAACTTTTCGCGCGAACGAGCAAATCCGCATTCCGCAGGTTCGCCTGATCGACGAGAACAACAACCAGCTTGGGATCGTCGAGACGTTTGAGGCGATGCGCTATGCGCGTGAAGCCGGCATGGATCTGGTGGAGGTCGCCCGTAACGAGCGTCCGCCCGTTTGCCGAATCATGGATTACGGCAAATTCAAGTACCACATGAAGAAGAAGGGTCGCAAGCACCACGAGCAACAGCTCAAGGAAGTGCGGATGCGGCCGAAGACCGACGATAACGATCGCATGATCAAGATGAATCGCGCGCTCAAATTCCTGAGCAAGGGGGACAAGGTCCAATTCACCATGCAGTTTCGCGGACGCGAGCGAGCCCACCGCGAGGTGGCCGTCAGGATCTTTCGCGGCGTGGTTGAAGAACTCGGCGAGCTGGTCAAGGTCGAGCGGCCTCCGAGCATGGACGGCCGGCATATGATCATGATCCTGGCGCCGAATAAAACGGTGTTCGAGAAGTACGCCGCCGCGGGAAAGAAAGTTACCCTGGAAGAACTAGCCGACGCACAGCAACCGCCGGCGGAGAAAAGCCCGGCGTCGACCACTGTCGAACAGGCCGCGGCCGAAAAGCAACCGGCCGGGGAAAGCTAGTACTCCGCCAATACTGTTCCGATGGATCATTGTTAATTGGGTGGCCCATCTCTTTAGAGGTGGGGAACGCGAATGTTCGGCCGATTCGTGTCCCCCACGGCTGAAGCCATAATACTCGAAGAGCCGCGGACTTCAGTCCGCGCGGTCCTTCGGGAAGGGGTAAATTCTACTCCCCGCGGCGCCGCGCGGGCTGAAGCCCGCGGCTCCTCAGGTTGAACCCTTCAAAGCAACACTGACAGAGCACTAAATTCCTCCGCGTGTCCACCGTCGGCGGACACGGTCGGAATGACATTTAGACGCCACCCACTTTCGTAACGCTCACTCCCGGCAATCCGCGTCGACCGCATTGACCTGCCGGCACGATTTGAGTTAGCTACACTTAGCTGTCGCCGAGGTCGTAGCGCAGGACTTGCGCGACGCGTTGCCGGAGACGGCTCTGTCGCAACATTTGTTCGACAGAAGTAACGGCACTAGTGTATTGTCACACGGCATTTGATGGGTGGCTCGGGCGTCCCGCCCGAGCTTTCCACAGGCGAGACGCCTGTGCCACCCTTGATGTTGTCCATCATTCCACGTGTGACAGAGCACTAGAGCGTGTTTCGACAAAGTGTAGCGGCCCGCGCCCCACGTGGCCGGAGACGGCTGTGGGCAAGTGCCGGCCGCGCGGGGCGCGGGCTGCTACAGACTCGTGAAACCCGCTCTAGCGATCGAAGAATCGGTGGATGCGCCGCCGATTGATGAATCTGGGACACAACCATGCGTTACGGATATTTTGACTGTTTCAACGGCGTGGCCGGCGACATGATTCTGGGAGCGCTGATCGATGCGGGCTGTCCGCTTGACACGCTGCGAGCAATCGTCGCCAAGCTCTCGCTGCCGGGTGTGAAGCTGACCGCGGAGAGGGTGCAGCGGCATGGGCTCGCGGCCACGCACGTACGCGTTGATGTGGAGGCGAGCTCGCAAAAGGCACATCGCCATCTGCCCGAGATCGTGCGGATCATCGACCAAGCGAAGCTGGAACCAAAAGTGGCGCAAAACGCGAAAGCCGTCTTTCAGCGTTTGGCGGGGGCTGAAGCACACGCACACGGCATCGCGATTGAAGAGGTGCACTTCCATGAAGTTGGCGCAGACGACGCGATTGTGGACATTGTCTGCACCTGTGCGGGATTGGCGGTGCTGGGCATCGAACGGATAACGTCCTCGCCGATTCCGACCGGCAGCGGCACGGTCACGTGCGCGCACGGGGTACTGCCGGTGCCCGCGCCGGCGACGGCCCGGCTGCTGCGGGGCATCCCCGTAACGGGCGGTGATGAGGTCGGCGAGCTGACGACGCCGACCGGGGCGGCGTTGCTGACGACGCTGTCCGACGATTTCGGTCCCATGCCGGCGATGACGATCGAGGCCGTCGGCAGCGGGGCGGGGATACGTGAGGGTCAAACGCGGGCCAACATTCTGCGACTGTTCATCGGCGAAGGCACGTCGCCCGACGCCGGCGAGCTGGACACGGTTACGGTCCTGGAAACTCAGGTGGATGACGCCACCGGGCAGTCGCTCGCTTACGCTTGCGAACGTCTGCTCGAAGCGGGTGCACTCGACGCCTACATCGTGCCGATAATCATGAAAAAGGGCCGGCCCGGCCAATTGCTGACGACGGTATGCCGACCGCGTGACGTCCACCTGCTCGTATCGCTCATCTTTGCCGAAACGAGTACGTTCGGCGTGCGGCAGTACGAGACTCGGCGGACGAAGCTGACACGGCGACACGTTACCGTCGAAACGAGCTACGGACCCATCCGCGTCAAGCTCGGCGAGCACGGTGGCAAGATCGCACGGGCTTGGCCGGAATACGAAGACTGTGCGGCGGCGGCGCGTAAGGCCGGCGTGCCGCTTCAGGATATCCAGCAGGAAGCCCTGCGAGCCTGGTCGCGGAAGCGTGATGATCCTTAGCCTGTCTGAAAACGCCGACAACGGCATGATGATGGTCCTGCTGGTGTTGTGCGCGATCGTCATCATGGTCGTGCTGCTGCGCCGGCACCAATTCCGGTCGACCAGCGGGCGTGACATGGCACGCGAGCAGATCGCCCGCATCCGCGACCAACACAAGCTGCGGCATTCGATGGACGAACTGTTGGTTCAACTGGAGGAGGTATCACGCCGCGTCGGCGCGCAGGTGGATACCAAGTTCGCGAAGCTTGAAAAAGTGATCCGCGACGCCGACGACCGTATCGCCCGGCTGGAGCACGTGCTGGGTCGGGCCGGCGGCGAGCCTACCCAGCAGCCGGCAAAGCCCCCCCCTGTCGAGCCCGTCGATACACGTTTTCAGCAGGTTTACGATTTGGTTGACGCCGGCGCGTCGCCCATCAAGGCGGCGGAGCAACTCGACCTACCGCTGGGCGAGGTTGAGCTGATTATGAATTTGCGAAAGCTACGGTAGCGCGGTTTCTATCTGAGCGGTTTTTCTGTAGCGGCCGCTACATTTTCCTGCAATGTTATCTTCCCCCGTTTATCGCTATGGCTTTTCGGCCTCGCCGTCGTCTGAGGACGTGTCGTCCGAGTCGGACTCGGATTCGGATGTTTCCTCTTGTTCTTCCGGCTTCGGATTATTACTCATCAGACCCGCCAAGCGTTCGAAGTAGAGTTGCACGACGCGCTGGTATTGTCGGGGGATTTCCTCGCGCTCGACGGCGTCTTCCGCATCGCGGACGGCGGAATTAACCGCCTCGGTAACCTCGGCCGTCGCCTCACCCTTGACTTGCGGACCGTCGATCAGCATCTGGCCGATGATCTGACCGCCCTGGGTGCGGGTCTTGGCCTTGACCGCTTTGTATTGGTGCGCGCCGCGTTTTTTGCCGATGCGCGAGCCGTAGCCGTACCCCGCCCGTGGTCCCTGTTGGCCGATATTGTTCGGATCACCCTCTCCCGGCACCATCCCGTCACCTTGGCAAACGCCGGCCTTCAGGTCTTCGAGTTCGGCGAGCTGGGCTTCGAGTTCATTCATCATCTGCTCGGCCATCTCCAGGTCGGAGAGCTGTCCCATCGCGCCCTGCATGGCCGCGGCGGCGGCGGCCGCGGCACCCTCGCCACCCTGCTGACATTGCTTACATGCCTGGGCGGCCTGGGCCATGGCCATGGCCATGCTCTGAAGCTGCTGGAGAGCCTTCTGGTTCTGGGCAATCTTCTTGGCCATCTCTTCGATCTGCTTGGGCGTCATGCTGGAATTCGCCAGACGTTTTTGCAACTCCTCGGCTAGCTTCTGCGGGTCTTGCTTGGCCAGTTCCTCGAGCAGCTTTTTAGCCTGTTCCTCGGACAGGCCGGCCTTATTTTCGAGGTCTTTCACCAGCTTTTGCCGGTCGCCCAACTTGGCGAGCTGTTTGGCCAAATCGTCTAGCTTCTGCTGCATCTGGGTGAGTTTCTGCTTGGCCTCGGCGTCGCCGGTCTTGGCCGCCTCCTCGAGCATCTTCTTCAGATCGGACAAGGCTTTTTTGGCGGCTTCCATGTCGCCCGCGGCCAGCGCCTGGGTCAGCTTTGAGCCGGGGTCGTCGCCTTTGGGTGTTTCGAGCTTGGCGAGCTCGCGTTTGAGTTGGTCAAGCGATTTCATATCTTCGGCTTCGAGCCGCTGCTTCCACTTGTCCGCGACCTTTTCGATCTTTTTAACGGCCTCGCGGCGAACGTCTTCGGGCGTTTTCGTAGGCTCGTTCGGGAGTTCGAGTTTTTCGATCTCTTCCCGAAGGCTCGCCAGTGCCGGCTTGTCTTGCAAACGCTGCTTGACCCGTTGCATCTGAGCTTGCAAAGCGACCTCGACGTTGTGACGCTCCTCGATCGCGGCGGCCAGAGCCTCATCATCCTCGGGCTGCTCGCCGGCGAGCAGGTTCAATTGCGGCATGAACTCGAAGAAGATCAGCGCGATGATCACAGTCGCCAGGGACCACGGCCACATGTCGGGCGCGCGATACCCGACGTGGCTCGGCACGTGTACGCCGGCGGCGGTCTTTTCGGCATCGTGAACGGTGGCTTGCGCGAATGGGTCGGAACTACGCCGACACGTCAGGGCGGTGCTAAGACGTTCCTTCAAACCGGCGGACTCATCGAGCACGACGGCGGCCGCCAAACGCTCGATCCGGGCGCGGTGTGCCCCCACCGCCGCCACGATCAACCCAACCGCCGCGGCTAATCCCGCACTGGGCCAAAGCGGGATGCCCAGCACCAGCGCTCGCTCGATCAGAATGACGATAAGCCACGCGACGGCGGCGATTATCACGCCGAGGGCGACGTGCCGCAGGATCACATTCATGGTCAAACGAAAACGGACGTGATGGACCTGCTGGTCAATAATCGACATCGCAGCTCCCTTCGCGGCGAGTGTAAGGTTCTCTATCTGAATAATAGATCGGAGCGTGGCGTGTGCCAATCAAATTCCGCCTGGACAGCGCGAATTGAGTACTTGGCACTTTTTCGCGGCCCGCCGCGATCCGATCAGTCCTTCAGCTCCAATTCCACAATGAACGGCAGATGGTCGGAGACCAATGCGCTGCCGTGGTTGAGTGTGCGAGCCCGGACGCGTTTGCAGCGTTGCTCGATCGATTCCGAAAGCAGGATGTGGTCGATCTGGTTGCGCGTGCCCCGGAAATTATACGTCCAACGCGTGTCCAACTCGTCCCGGCCGAAGTAGTAGTGCCGCCCGGTCTGGATCAGGTCGGGCTGAATGTCGTCGCGGCCGCGAATCCGACGGATGGCCGGATCATTGCGGCGATCGTTCAGGTCACCCATCACAATCACGTGTTTTCCACTGGTGAGCAGCGGCAGGTAATTCCGGCGGACGATCGACGCCTCGGCGATTCGCCGGGCGTCCGCGTCGTGCCCGCCGCGCTCGGAAGTCATGTGCAGTACGTACATATGAAACGTCTGCCCATGGGCGGTGAATGTTAGGCGCAAGCCTTTGCGCACGCCGGTCCAGGCCTCGGCTTCGGGATCGTCTAGCTCGGTGTCGTACGCCTCGCGACCGGGGATCGGGCTGACCAAGTCTTTCAGCTCGAACTTGGAAAAGACGGCGTTGTTCTGATAGGTGTGTTTTTCCACGGGACCCCCGGCCACGCAATACGGGTAGTCCAGGCCGAGCTTGCGTACCTCCTCGAGCAACTCGATCACGTCGGCTTTGGTGCCGACCTCCTCCAAACCGATCACGTCGGCATTGATTTCCACGATCGTCTTCGCGACGGCCTGGGCCGCTTCGCTGAATTTCCGGTCGCGGTAGCCGGGTTGGTCCCAGATTTCCCGGCGTGCGGGCGATAAATCAAACGATTCGCCGAACTTCATGTGTACCTTCGGACGCGTCAGGAATTCGCAGTTAAATGTGGCGATTGTTAGCGCGTGTTCCGCATACGCCGCCGCGTTGAGAAGCAGGGCGACGGCAATGGTGAAAAACGTCGAATGTCGCTTGCTCATTATTCTTACTCCCTTTGGACAGTGACCAATGGTGTTCGTTTCAGACTCAACCGCACTCACGGTACAGCGGGGACACCCGGTCTTTCAAGGGCGATGGAGCAGGTTTGCCGCGCGGTGCCAACCCCGTATAATCGCGGCAGGCGAATTATGACTCGTTAACGATAGCACGCGCCGCGCGGCGTGAATGTCTCACAAACGATACCTGCGGCGGAAAGCCGTTTCGGAGGAACGTGATGGATTTGAACGCCCTAGCCCTCGAGTACCATTCCAAACCCACACCCGGCAAGGTTGAAATGACGTGCACCAAGCCGTGTGCCACTCAACTCGATTTGTCCCTGGCGTACACCCCGGGCGTAGCCGCCCCTTGCCTGGAAATCGAGAAGAACCCCGACGACTGCTTCAAATACACGGCCCGCGGCAACCTGGTGGCGGTGATCTCGAACGGCACCGCCGTCCTCGGGTTGGGTAACATCGGCGCCCTGGCCGGCAAGCCGGTCATGGAGGGCAAGGGTGTTCTGTTCAAGCGCTTCGCGGGCGTCGACGTGTGGGACCTCGAAATCGACACGCTGGATCCCGACGAGTTGATCAACATCGTCCAGAAACTGGAGCCGACCTTCGGGGGAATCAACCTCGAGGACATCAAGGCGCCCGAGTGCTTCAAGATCGAGACCGTGCTCCAGGATACGATGGACATCCCCATCTTCCACGACGACCAGCACGGGACCGCGATCATATCAGGCGCGGCCTTAATCAACGCCTGTGTCCTGACCGGGAGGAAGATCGAGGATGTTCGCATGGTGATCAGTGGGGCCGGTGCCGCCGGCATCGCCTGCGCGAAGTTCTACCACTCCTTGGGAGTCAAGAAGGAGAACTTGGTCCTGGTTGATTCCAAGGGCGTGATCTACAAGGGTCGCAAGGAGGGTATGAACCCCTACAAGGCGGAATTCGCGATCGACACTCCAGCCCGCACGCTGGCTGATGCCTTCAAGGGCGCCGACTGCTTTTTAGGCCTGTCGCAGCCCGGCATCGTCACGCCGGAGATGGTCAAGACCATGGCGGACAAGCCGATCATCTTCGCGATGTCCAACCCCATTCCGGAGATCATGCCGGACCTGGTCAAGGAAGTGCGGCCCGACGCGATCATGGCTACCGGGCGCAGCGACTTCCCGAACCAGGTGAACAACGTGCTCGGCTTCCCGTTCATCTTCCGCGGGGCGCTGGACGTACACGCTCGGAAGGTCAACGAGGAGATGAAGGTGGCGGCCTGCCACGCGTTGGCCGACCTCACCCGCGAGCCGGTACTCGACAGCGTGCTGAAGGTCTACGATCTCGACCACCTCGAGTTCGGCCAGGATTATGTCGTGCCCAAGCCGTTCGATCCGCGTGTGCTCGTTTGGGAGGCGTCCGCGGTCGCCGAGGCGGCGGTCAAGTCGGGCGTGGCCCGCGTACAAATGACCGACTTCGACGCCTACCGCAAGGACCTCGAGGTTCTGGTCGAGAAGTTGCAGAAGTAGTGCCGATGCCTGATCGGCGACGGCCGGGACGGCATGGTTCGTTACGCTGGTTGGTGTGCCGCCCAATTGGCGGCGATGCTGATCGCGGCGGTTTCGACCCGCAGGATATTCAGCGCGAGGCGGACGAGTTCTCCGTCGGCCTCGCGCAACATTTCGATTTCCGCGTCGGTCAGACCGCCTTCGGGGCCGACGACCGCCGTTAAGTGCTGCTCGGTCAGGTCGTGCGCATGCAGCCGACTGCCCAGCGAGGGGATGTCATCAGCCGGATGAGCAACGATTGTAACACCGGCGTCCCGCCGATTGTGTGCGGCACCGGTACTTTCCGACAGCGCTTCGGCGAGTGTTACGCCGCACGTGATCTCCGGCAGCCAGACGCGTTGTGACTGTTTGGCGGCTTCGAGTGCCGTGCGGCGCAGCTTGTCGCCGTGCGCCACGCCGACGCGCACGACCGAGCGCTCGAAGTCGGCGATGACGATGCGTGTTGTACCGAGCTCGGTCAGCTTTTCAATCATCCACGTTAGCCGCGGGCCCTTGCAGCCGGCGACGATCAGCGTCAGCGTTCTGGTCGGAGGCGTCTCGCAGAGTACACGCTCGACGGCGAATCGGGCTCGCAGGCGCGTTTTCCGCCCGCCGGCGTCGTCGCTCGGCTGGAGAATGCCGTGTGCCAATCGCCCGTGCCCATCGAAGACAATCACCTCGTCGCCCGGACGCAGCCGCAGGCTTTGTAGTGCGTGCCTGGACTCCGCCTCATCGAGTGTGATCACACCCGGCGTAAGATCGGTACAATAGAAACGTGGCTGCGACATCGACGCGTAGTATACGCCGAAATGTCGACGTGTTCGTCACGGGGCCGTTGGCGTGATGGATTCGACATAAGGCTTCCGGGCTTTGTAGAGTTCGAGCCGTTGCCGATATTGCTCAGCCTGTTGCCGGGCGCCCCGCTGCTCGGCCAGCGAAATCGCGCGGCCGAGCGTACGCACCGCTTCGTCGAAACGCCCGTTGGCGGCCAGGGCGGCGGCGAACGTGTCGAGCCGGCCGTGATCGGGGTGGGGGGCTTGCGTGACGGCTTGCCTGGCAAGCTCGACGGACCGGGCGCGGTCGGCCCTCGAGAGTCCGGGCGTTGTTGCCAGATACCAGGCCAGGTCGTTCGCCACCGAGTCGTTTTGCGGTGCGAGCGCGTAGGCTCTTCGCAGGGCCGCGATGCCGTCGTGAATGCGGCCCTGGGACAGCAGAATCCGCGCCGTCCACTCGTGTGCCTCGCTCAGCTTAGGATTGAAACGCGCGGCTTGGGTCATGTGTTGCAACGCGACCTCGGCGTCACCCTCGACAGCCAACACGCGACCCAGGTTGAAATGCGCCTCGGCGTACGCGGGCTCGATCTCCAGCGCCGCCGTGTACTGTTCGATCGCGGCGGCCGGCTCGTCGATCAGCAGCAGGGCATTGCCCAGGTTGTTTCGCAGACGGGCGTGATTCGGATTGAGCCGCACCGCCGTCCGAAAGTGTTGAACCGCTTCGTCGATTCGTTGTTGCCGCACCAGCACGCGGCCAAGCTGATCGTGGAAGACGGCGTTTTTCGGGTTGGCGCGCACGGCCAATTGCAGGTGCTGGAGAGCTTCGACCGATCTTCCCAAACGAGCGAGCACGTTGCCCAGATTGGCGTGCGCCTCGGGAAACCGTGGGTTGGCTTCCAGCGCTTTGCGATACCACGTGGCCGCTTCCGCCAGTTCGGCCGAGCTGCCGGGAGCCTCGCCGGATCCCAGCGACGTATCGGTGTTGAGCCGATGGAGCGCGAGACCGACCGCGTTGCGAAACTCGGCCCGGAACGGCTCCAGCCGATCGAACCCAATCGCCCGATTCACAAAGCCCAGACCCACGCCGACAGCCAGAGCCAACCCCGCCGCAACCGACCACCAGCGCCGACCGCGCCAATGCAACCCCTGCCACAATACCCACGCACCGGCGACAACCAGCACCGGTATCGCCGGCAGTCGATACCGCGGCGAAAACCAAAAGACCACTACCACCAATAGCGGCACACCGAAAAGCATCAGCTCCGGCAGATACTTGACGAAACGGCGTAGCCAGACCGCGACGGCTACCAATGCCAACGGAATCAGCCACGCGGTATGCAGCGGCATCAATCGAAATCGCGTGGTCAGGCCTTCGTCGATCTCCATCGTCGGTTGATAGATGTCGCCGTAGTTGCGTCCGGTCAGGAACCAATACGCTTTGCGTGCGAACAGTCTGGCGGTCCGTAGCGGGTCTTCCCGCCAATAGGCCAGCGCCTGATCGCGGTAGTAGCTATCGATTTCCTTCCAGGACCCGTCGCGGCCGTGTGTGCGGCGGAAGTCGAGTTGAGCGGTGCGGAAGAGCTCCTCACGATCACCCGACGTGTCCGCAATCATGGTGATGATGCCGGTCGCTCCGGGACCGTTGCCCTGGCGGAAGTTTATGCCGAGCACGGACTGGATCGGGAAGAATTCGCCGCTGACGCGATAGTTGTGAATCGTGGCGGGCGAGATCACCGCCAACCCGGCCACGACGCAAATCGCCGCCCGGACCGCGTCGGCGGGCTTGCGACCGGCGATCCACCACCACCAAAGGCCGAAGATGGGTAAACAGAGCATCGCGGGCGGATACGACAACGCCAGCAACCCGAGCGCGGCACCCGCTAAAATACCTCGCGGCAACGACGTTCGGCGTTGGGCGGCGAGCAGCGCGAGCCAGGCGAGGCAGATCAATGCTAATTGCAGCGTTGAGGCCAGCACGCGCAGGCAGAACGATGCCGGCTCGAGCATCAATAAAAAAATTGCCGCGGCGAGTAGTCCCACACTCGGCCCGAAGCGCAGGCGCGCGATCCACGCGAGCAGGCCCGCGGTGACCAGGTCGATCAGAATCTGGATCGTGTAAACCGTGGAAAGCTCACCCCCGCCAGCACGCAGCAACCCCAGGAGATAGGGGTAAAGCGGAGCCGAGAAGAACGGCACGCCGTCGCTCAACTGTCCGGCGGCAATGCGTCCGGCCCAGTTCCAGTAGGTCAGCGCGTCCACCAGCGGATGCGCCGCCAGCGGATTGTGTGCCAGATAGTCGGTACGCAGCAGGAACCGCAACACAGCGCCGACCAGACAAATACCGAGCAGCGCCGGCCAAAACCAGCGCGGGCACGACGGCTGCTCTACACTCGCGGACGATGACATGCGGACATTATAGCCCTACGTACGAACACGGCACGGCCCGGTTGCCCGGAACGCGTTCGACCGGGCCGTCGCTGGTCTTTGGTCTATGGCGGCGAGCGGTAGGGATGTTTGGCTTCGTATAACTTGAGCCGTCGTGCAATCACCGCGTTGAGCGTGTGCTGACCGGCTTGCTTCGCCAAGTGGCTTGCACGCCGCGCGACTTCCGCGGCTTCGTCGAACCGTTCCGCTTCGGCCAGGGCCGCGCCGAGCGTGTCGAGGAAATCCGGTATCGATTCGTTGTCGCCGCGGCAGGCCATGCGCGCCAGCCGGACGGCCTCCGTGCCGTTGCGCAACTCGTCTTCGGGGCTCGTGGCCAACTGCCACGCGAGCTCGTTTGCCAATCGGGTGTCGTTGTGATTCTCGCCGAGGCCGTCGCGCAGCACGCCGAAGGCTTCGGCCGCCTGGTCGGCACTGAGCAGCGCGAGGGCGAGTGACAAGCAGACGTCCACCGATTCCGGCTGCTGCTGAAACCGCCGGCGCAGCTCGGCCAGCTTGGTCTTTTGTCTATCGAGCGCTTGCTGCAACGCGGGTAACAGGTGCTTGGCCTCTTCGTGATTCGGCTGGCTTTCGAGCGCCCGGCCGCACGCTTCGATTGCCCGCGCCGTGGCCCCGCGCGCGTGACACACTCGCGCGAGTAGGATCCATGTGTTTGATGATTTGGGCTGAAGGGCCAGTGCCTCCAGCAGCAGGCCGTGCGCGCATTCGAGCGCGCCCGCGCCGGCATACGCCTTCGCCAACAGCTCGACAATCACGAACGATTCCGGGCTGCGCTCGATCAGCGGCTCGAGCGTCTCGATCGCTTCGATCGCGCGATGCTCCCCGTACAGTGCCTCGGCGCGGCGAAAAGCGTGCACCACGTCCCCCATTCCCTTGGGATTCTTCCGTTGCGACACGTCGCCGACATCGGTGGGCCGCGCGGAACCGACATAACCCAGGGCACTCAATTCCCGCAGCTCCTCGGCCGAGAGGGAGACCTCGGCGGCATCGTGTGGCTTCATGTCCCGTTCAATCTCGGACAGGGCGGATTCCATCCGTGCAATCCGGTCCGAATTCGTGTCGGCCAGGTTATTCATTTCTCCCGGATCGCTCGTCAGATCGTAGAGTTCGGGCTCCGGAGCACGGATGTATTTCCAGTTTTCGTTAATGAGGAAGCGCAAGTTGCTCCAGCCGAAGCTGTCGAGCGGGTACTCGGTCTCGCCGTAGCAAAGTTGCGGCACAAGAGTCCCGCCGGCGAACACCGGGCTCAGCGACCGGCCGCCGACTTGATCGGGTGATTCCCACCCCATCAGGTCCAGCATCGTCGGCATGACATCCACCATCCGTGTAACGCCGGCAACCCGCTGGTTTTCCGGCAGCCGTTCGGGCAGAGAAATCAGTAGCGGGATTCGAACGATTGAGTGATAGACCAGGAGCGAGTGCCATTCATAGCCGTGTTCGCCGAGTGATTCGCCGTGGTCCGCAACGACGACCAGCAGGGTTTTTTCGAGCAAGGAACGGGCTTTGAGCCAGTCGATCAGACGTCCGATCTGCGCGTCCATATAGGCCACTTCCGCATCGTAAGGATCGCCCATCTTGTCGACGAACTCTTGCGGCGCGGTATAAGGCGTATGCGCATCATAGAAATGGACAAAGCACATGAGGGGTGTTTCGCGGGCCGCGTTGGTGTCCAGCCATTGCAGTACGCGATTGCACACTTCGCCCGCCGGTCGCTGCCCCATCGGCTGGCTTTCGTGCGATCCGATCTCATCGTCGTATATGTCGAACCCGCGGTCGAGACCGTAGCGGGCGTCGAGCACGGCTGATGCTATAAACGCCGCCGTCTTGTAGCCGTGCTGTTTGTAAATTTCGGCCAGTGTTTGCAGTGTCGGGCCGAGCGCCTGCTTGCCGTTGACCCGCACGCCGTGCTCCGGCGGGTAGGTTCCGGTTAGCAGGCAGATATGTGAGGGGAGCGTGATCGGAACGTGCGCGAATGTGTGATCGAACTGAACGCCGCGCTGAGCGATGGCGTCAAGGTTGGGCGTTGCGTCTCGATCGTAGCCGTAACAACCGAGCCGGTCGGCCCGCGTGGTATCGAGCGAGATGAGCATGACGTTGCAACCGTTCGCGACGCCATGGAATTTGCGTGACGCGTCTCGTCCCGTCGTTGCGTGTTGATCGCAACTGGGGCAAGTTATTATCAGGAATAAGGTTATGACGATTGTCGTCGCGCGTTGGATCATGCCGCGATGATATCCGTCCGCGCGCGCCGGTGTCAATAACGAGGTCCGTGACCAAAACGCGCGCCGCCGCGTCTATCCAACCACGAACGTAAGTATGATTTGACCAAGGGAGGCGATTCGTAATACAACTTATGCCATGTCACGCAACGGCAAGGTTATCGTGGCGATGTCCGGGGGTGTTGATTCGTCCGTCGCCGCCTGCCTGCTCAAGGAGCAAGGCTACGAGTGCGTCGGTGTTTTCATGCGCGTGGGCGTCCACCAGCCCGAACCCGACGAGGTCCGCGCTCTGGGGGCTGACGGGCGGTCGGTGCGCCGACTCAAGCACGGCTGCTGCTCGGCGGAAGACGCGCTCGACGCTCGCATGATTGCCGACAAGCTCGGCATCCCGTTTCATGTGTTGGATTGCGAGCTGGACTTCGAGCGTATCATCGATTACTTCGTCGATGAATACAGCCGAGCCCGGACGCCCAACCCGTGTGTGATGTGCAACATCCAGCTCAAGTTCGGCAAGCTGCTACGCTTCGCCGACACGCTGGACGCCGAGTTCGTCGCGACCGGGCATTACGCCCGCGTATTGCGGGCCGGCGACCAAACGCGATTGGCGCGGTCATTGAACCGGGTCAAAGACCAGTCCTACGTTCTGTTCGGCATCGCCCGCGAGGACTTGCCGCGCTGCCTCTTTCCACTAGGCGACATGAAGGATAAGGGCGTGGTGCGAAAGATCGCGTCGGAGTTGGGCCTGCGCGTGCACGACAAGCCCGAGAGTCAGGAAATTTGCTTCGTTCTCAACAACGATTACAAGCAGCTCGTCCATGAGCGCCGGCCGGAAACCATAAAACCCGGCGAGGTGCACGACTCGGTCGGCAACGTGCTCGGCACGCACGAAGGCATCGCGTCGTACACGATCGGCCAACGACGCGGCCTCGGCATCGCGGCCGGCGTCCCAATCTATGTAACGAAGCTCGATGCGGGCACGAACACGGTCACCGTCGGCCCGCGCGAAAAGCTGCTCAGCAACGGCCTGATCGCCGAGAAGATCAACTGGCTGACCGACCCGCCGAAAGATAGTGAATCACGACCGGTCGAGATCAAGATCCGCTACAGGCATACGCCGGCGCCGGGCTCGATTCAGATGCTGGATGATGGCAACGTCAAGGCAACGTTTGACAAACTCCAGCCGGCGGTAACACCCGGCCAGGCGGCGGTATTCTACGATGATGAAGGCGTCGTGCTCGGCGGCGGATGGATTCGCGAGGCTATCCAATATGATGATATGAACACGTAGCGGCCGGGCCCCGTACCGGCCGTCGATTCGGCAAGGCCACGTATCGGCAAGATTGCTGTGACTGATTTGACCATCTTCCACGGCGGCGCACTCGGTGATTTGGCGTTGACGCTGCAACTCGCGCTGCGCCTGCCGGGCGTGAGTGTGGGCGGCACACTGTACGTTATCTCACGCACCGATCCCGGCGATTTGTCTGGTTGCCGGCCGAGCATTCGGCGTGTCTCGTCCGAGGGGATCGGGTTGCACTGGCTTTTTGCGGAGGGTGACGATCCGCCGCCGCGGCGGTTGCACGAGTGCGTCGCCGGTTCCCGGGTCTTAAACGCGCTGGGTGGCGTCGATTCGGATGTACATCGGCGGCTCGGGCAACTGGACGCACGAACTGTGTACAGCTTCGATTCGCGACCCGGACCCGATTCTTCCGCGCATATCACATTACAATGGCAGAACCGGCTTGAAGAACAGGGGCTGCTGATTCCCAAGTGCATCCACCAACACCGCGGCGGACCGCGGCTGTTCGTGCCGGACGAGTTGCGGCAACGCGGGCGGGTGGGCCGCCTGCCGCAAACGGAAAACACTTTGCGACCGACGGCCGCCCCGGGGGGCGGCCGCTACATGTGTGGCACCGGAGTCTCGCCGGTGGATGCAGCGCTGATCCTCATTCACCCCGGCAGCGGCGGGCGCGCGAAGTGCTGGCCTTTGCGATGTTTTATCAATGTGGCGCGGCGACTGCGCGAATCGGGCGAGGAGGTCTGCTTCATCGTCGGGCCGGCTGAAATCGAGCGCTGGTCGGCGGAGAAGCTCAGCGGCATTCGTGCCGAGTTTACGTTGATCGAGTCGCCCGCTCCGGACGAATTGTTGACCTTGCTCGCCGGGGCACGGGTGTTGATCGGCAACGACGCCGGTCCGGCGCATTTGGCAGCGCTGCTTGGCACGCCGACGGTAACGATCTTCGGCTCAACATCACCGACAATCTGGCGACCGCTGGGGGCAAAGGCGCGTTTCATTCGCGGCAAGCCGGAATCGCATCCCGACGATTGGAGCATCAGTCCGGCACGTGTGGTTGAAATAGCAAGGAGATAGGGTTCAAGGTTCAAAGATTGGGCAGACGCAACCACTCCGATCCTGAACCCTGAACCCCGAACCCTGAATCCTCATTTGCGGCCTCCCCTCTGACCTCATACCATGACCGAAACCACAAACGGAGCCCCATACATGGCCGAACTCATGTTCTATGGTGCCGTCGGCGAGGTGACCGGCTCGATGCACATGATCCGCATCGACGACCACTGGGTCGCGCTCGATTGCGGATTGTATCAGGGCCGTCGCGAGGAGTCCGAAAACAAGAACCGCCAGTGGCCGATGCCGCCGAAGGACATCAGCGCGGTGGTCCTCTCGCACGCACACATCGATCATTCGGGTCGGCTGCCGCGCCTGGTACGCGACGGGTTCGAGGGGCCGATCTACTGCACGCCGGCGACACGCGACCTGTGCGCGATCATGCTGCCCGACTCGGCCCACATACAAGAGGAAGATATCGTCTACATCAACAAAAAACGCTCGCGCAAGGGGCTGCCACCGGTCGAGCCGCTCTACGACTACAGCAACGCGCTGGCGGCGATCCGGCAGATCCAGAGCACCTCCTACGGGCGCTGGTTCCAGGTCGTGCCCGGATTGCTGGCGCGCTTCAACGAAGCGGGACACATGCTCGGCTCGACCGGCATCGAGCTCGCCTTCGCCAAACGCAACGGACACACGCCTTCGCTCTATTTCACCGGCGACGTCGGCCGACCCGATAAACCAATCCTCCGCGACCCGCGCGCCTTCCCCGAGTGCGATGCCATCATCTGTGAAAGTACCTACGGCGGTCGGGTCAACGAGCAAGTCAACGACGCCAAGGAGCAATTAATCGACATCGTCAACCGTACGTACGAGCGCGGCGGCAAGGTGATCATCCCGGCGTTCTCGGTCGGCCGCACGCAGACGATCGTCTATTTCCTGCACGAGCAGATAGTCGCCGGTACGATCCCGCGCCTGCCGGTGTACATCGACAGCCCGCTGGCGGTCAACGCGACCGAGGTCTTCAAGATGCACCCCGAGTGTTACGACGCCGAGGCCCGCGCGTTTCAGCGCGCCACCGGCGACATCCTCGGCCACGGCTGCTGCACCTACATCCGCGACGTTGAGGAGAGCAAGGCCCTGCACCGCCGCCGGCGGCCGTGCGTGATCATCTCCGCCAGCGGCATGTGTGAGGCGGGCCGCATCCGCCATCACCTCAAGAACAATATCCGTAGCAAGAAGAACACGATCCTGATTCCCGGCTTCCAGGCACGGCACACGCTCGGCCGCAGGCTCGCCGACGGAGCGGATAAGATCAACCTGTTCCACCAGAAGATGCCGGTGCGGGCCGAGGTGGTGCAGGTCCACGGCTTCAGCGGCCACGCCGACCAGACCGACCTGCTACACATGCTCGCGCCGCTGGCGGGCAAGGGAAAACGCGTGTTCCTGGTACACGGCGAGGAGGATCAGAGCGAAGTGCTGGCAAGCAAGCTGCGCGAAACGGGCGCCGCCAACATCACCGTCGCCACGCACGGACAACGCATAGAGCTGTAGCGGCCGGGCCCTGTGCCGGCCGTTGAATCGAGAACCCACGTTCGGGGAACGTGGGCCACCCAACCCGCTGCTGATCGTAACCGGCGGGGATACGCAACGTAACGTCCTGCGTGTTCCCGTCGTCGATCGGCACGCGAATCCGCCGGTATCCCGCGTTGTGCGGATTAAAGAGATCGGTAGCGTGTAACCACTCGCTGACTCGCGCACGGTCATACACCGGATCGGATTCAATTCGTCGCGATATCTCCTCGCGTTGGTTAGCGTTATCGGTTCCGAAGAACGCCTTGAGCTCGGCCAGGATTGCGGTCTGGTCGGCAACTGCCGCGTGGGACATCATCAGCACCAGCATCGGAACGCAAGCCGCGGAGTGTCGAAGCATGTGTGCAATCCTCACGGCTCGTTAACAGTCCGCCGCAAAAGCCACTACGGGGCGGGAATGAAGTAGCGGCCGGCGCCTCGCCGGTCGTAATAGGCCGGAAACGCCGCTTTGGGCGTTCGGCCTGCGAGGCGCAGGCCGCTACATGACTTTTGCGGCGGACTGTTAAGGCGTAGTGTAAACTGGGAGCGTTACCAAAGTCGTCGTTACGCGCATCGATTGCCAAATGACCAAGTCGGTTCGCGGTGTAACGCGCCACTCTGTCCCACCTCTTGTGCGATTATTCCATAAATACCTTGCGTGGATAGCGTGCATTATCAAAAGTAAGAGATTATCATGAAGCCAATAGCCTGGGAGCACAGGCGGTTTTTTTCACAATTACAACAGGAGAGTAGTGGGTGAAGCGCGAAAAACTAAGACCGGATATCGTCAGTGTACACCTCTCCCCGGAATCGAAGGCGAGGCTCGACGAAGTCTGTCTCAAGCGCGGGATGACGATCAAGAGACTTTTGGGTCGTTTGATCGAGTGGTTCGTCGATCTCGACAAGACCGAGCAGTCGATCGTGCTCGGCCTCGTCGAGGACGACGATATCAAGGGTTTGGCCGAGATGGTCTTGGCGCGCCGCAAAACCGGCAAGACTGCCCGCAAGCCAACCCGCAAAAGCCGCTAACGCCTCTGCGCGTGACAACGTAAGCTCGCGAACCTGATTTCGGAGCGAACTCACTTCATACGATGCAAGGCATCGGTGCGGGGTATTTGTGCGGATATTCTGCCACAAACACAGACACCGGTTTCCATCGCATCGGAGGTGTGACTAGTGCTCGGCCAACGTTCAGTTGACGGATGGGTGGCCCATGGCTTTAGCCGTGGGGGACACGAATCGGCCGAGCATTCGTGTCCCTCACTTCTAAAGAGGTGGGCCACCCAAACAATGATTCATCGGATCAACATTGGACGAGCACTAGTCATCCCGAGCCCTTCGACTCCGCTTAGGACAGGCTCCGCGAGGGATCTTGCTTTAACTCTAAAGAACGTGGGCATCCGCGGCAAGATTCCTCCGTCGCTGCGCTCTGTCGGAATGACAGGCTGTTGCAGCCCCAAAGTCCCCAAAGCCATTCTCAGCCACGATTTCCATGATCGACGCTTACACTGGTGAGATAAGCGGGTTGGAACGTCTAGCAAGGACGCTACTTCCTGCTACGCCGGGCTGGGTAGTGGGCCGGTTTCCTCGTCGGGGGGTTGTTCGACCGGACGAGCCACGGGCGGGGTCTCGGCTTGACGGTGCTCCTGTTCGGCGGCGATGAGGTCCGCCACCGTCGGCCGATCTAGGGTTTCGCCGTTGAGCAGCCGGCGAACTTCGTCGCCGTCGAGCGTTTCGTATTTCAGCAGGGCCTGGGCCACCGCTTCGAGCTTGTCGCGGTTTTCCTTCAGAAGCTGTTGCGTGTCGGCGTAGGCCTCGTCGATGATCCGCTTGACCTCCTGGTCGATCGTTTCCGCCGTCTTGCCGGAGATTTCTTTGTTGAAGTTGAGATCGAACATGCCCTGGTGCGGCGTTTCGTCGCCGTAATACACAAACCCGAGCGTGTCGCTCATGCCCCAGTCGGTGATCATGCGGCGGGCCATCTGGGTGGCCTGGCGGATGTCGCCTTCGGCGCCGGAGTTGGTGTCGTGACCGAGCATTTCCTCGGCGATGCGGCCGGCACAGAGGACGCGCAGCGTAGCCTCGACGAAAGAACGGTTGACCGTCATGCGGTCCTTCTCGGGTAGCGAGAAAGTCGCCCCGCCGTATGGGCCACGCGGAATGATGCTGACCTTGTGTATGGGGTCGGTGTGTTCGAGGAGGGACTGGACGACGGCGTGACCGGCCTCGTGGTAGGCGGTCAGCTCGCGATCCTTGTCCTCGACGACGCGGCTGCGTCTGGCCCGGCCCCAGCGGATTTTATCGCGGGCCTCTTCAAGGTCGTCGAGATCGACGGCGTCCTTGCTGGCCAGCGTAGCCAACAGGGCCGATTCGTTGATGATCGCGGCCAGGTCGGCCCCGCTGAACATCGGCGTCGCGCGGGCCAGGTGTTGCAGTTTGGGATCCACCGGCTTTTCGAGCTTCACCTTCTTCGCGTGGACTTTGAGAATCTCGAAACGACCCTTGACGTCCGGGAGCGGCACGTAGACCTGGCGGTCGAAACGACCGGGGCGGACCAAAGCCGGATCGAGCACGTCGGCACGGTTGGTGGCGGCGATGACGATGACCTGATCGTTGCTTTCGAAACCGTCCATCTCGACCAGAATCGCGTTGAGGGTTTGCTCGCGTTCGTCGTGCCCCCCGCCGCCGAAACCTTGCCCGCGTCGTCGTCCGACGGCGTCGATCTCGTCGAGGAAGATGATGCAGGGCGAGTTTTCCTTGGCCGATCGGAACAGGTCGCGGACGCGCGAGGCTCCGACGCCGACGAACATCTCGACAAAGTCCGATCCGCTAATCGAGTAGAAGGGGACATCGGCCTCTCCGGCGATGGCCTTGGCGAGCAGCGTCTTGCCGCAGCCCGGCTCGCCGACCAGCAGTACGCCGCGCGGAATTCGTCCGCCGAGCCGCTCGAAACGCTTTGGGTTCTTGAGGAACTCGACGATTTCGTAGACTTCTTCCTGGGCCTCGTCGATGCCGGCGACATCGCCGAAGGTCATATTCGTGTGTTCCTTGGAGGTGATGCGGTGTCGGCTGCGTCCGAAGTTACCGAGCATGCCCGCCCCGCCGCCGGTCTGCCGCAGTTGCCTGAAGAGCAGGAACCAGATCAGTGCGAGGAGCAGCAGCCAGGGGATGGTCTGGACCAGGATGGCGAATAGGATGCTGGTGTTGTGTTTGTCCCAGATTTCGACTTTGTTGGGGGCTTCTTTTTCGATGAGCTTTTCGAACTCATCATAGCGCTCGATGATTCCGGACCGTTTGACCCGAACGGTGTCGGTGTCGGGGTTGGCCATCGATTTGTTGAGCTGGACGACCAGCGTGCCCTCGTCGCGGATCGTGATCGACTTGACGTCGCCGTTTTTCAGCAGCGTCTTGAATTCGGTGTTTGAGATCTCGTGGCCGCTGTTGGCGCTGCGGTTGAACATGACCAGCAGCATCAGTCCGAGGCCGAGGATGATGATCCAACTGAAGGCGCCGCGAGACATGCGCGGCGGAACCTTGGGTCCCTCGCCGTCGCCGCCATCGCGAGGCGGTTGAGGATTTGGATCTTTCTGTTCCGGCATACGGTTACGGCCTTTTTGTGGTCAAAGCGTGGGGTCGGTATTTCCGGCCCCGGTTACCATTCATTGTACATTTGAGCGACGATTCTGGCTGCTAAACGGTCGATTCCTTTCTGCTGGGCAAATTTTTCGGTCTCGCCGGCCGGGGGCAGATAATCGACGCCTTGCAGCAGCAGGGGCCGATTTACCAGTATCCGCCCGGTCCGGACGTCTTTCCATTCCATGCGCACTATCAGCGTCATCTGCATGTCGCGGGGCTGGCGTGAGCGAAAATCCGGTGCGAACGCCGCCTGCCGCTCTTCAAGCACCTCCCCCTTAAGGATGGTATCCGCTTTTTCCTTGGGGGCGATCCGATAAGGCGTGTCGGTGGCGATGCGCTTCTTGACCGCTTCGGTCAGCATGAATTCAAGATCGCGGCGAAATTCGCGCGTGTCGAACATTTGGACGTAGACGGTCTTCACGTCGGTCCGAAAAAGATCGTCCGAACTGTAGCCGCAACCGGTCAGCCCGACGAGGGCGACAAGCGACGCGAGTGTCAGGAGTAGACGATTCACGGTTGCGAATCCTCCTCGGAAACCTCGATGCCCAGAGCGCGGAGGGCACGTTGGGCCTCGCCGCCGGCGAGCGTGTCGGGCCAGTCCTTCAGGACGAGCCGGTAGTAATATTGCGCCGCCCCGGTCTGCTTCGTGCGTTTGTACCAGTGGGCGATGTCGAGGTCTTTTTCCGCTCGTTGCTGGCGGATGCCTTCGAGCCGATCGGCGACGCGTTCGCGCTGGGCGTAGGCCGGGAACGCGGAGAGCACCTGCCGATAGCGGACCTGGGCGTTCAACAGGGCGCGGTCGTCGAACTTGATTCCGGGAAACGCCGCCGCGGCCGACTCGGCCCCGCGCAGCATGGCTAATTGCACGTAGCGACCGTTGGGGTATTCGCGGGCGAGGTTGACGTATTCGTCCTGGGCGAGATCGACGTCGCCGACCGCGAAGAAGTAGTCGGCCTTGAGTTTGAGGGCGGCCTCGCCCAGCCGCGTGCCGGGGATGCGTTCCCAGACGCGGTCGAGGATCTCGATGCCCTCGTCGTAGGCCGGCAGGCGCATAAATTTCCAGACAATTCGCTTTTCGCCTGATAAGAACGCCCGGGCGACGTCCATCTCACGTCGGAGGGTCAGGTAGAACAGCTCGCCGGCGGTGGCGTCGGCGACGACCTCGTAGGCTTCGTAGGCCTGATAGAAGTGCTCGCGTTCGAACTCCGCCTCGCCGAGCAGGTACATGCCCTCGTAGTAACGGTCATGGTCGATATTTTCCCTGGTCCACTTTTTCAGCAGCTTGTGGGCCTTGCCGCATTTGCCGGTGGCGAGTAGTTGCCGGGCCTCATCGAGGGCATCGGCGGGCTCGCCGGTCTGCTCGACTGCTTGCTCGGTCCATTCGTCGGACTCGGGATCGAGCACCTGGCGTTCGCGGTACTGTTGCTCCTGGGCTTGCGTCGGCGGCGCAAGGGCCATCAGCAGCAAACAGGCGGCGATACAAAACGCGATACCGGCATATCTTTGCGTGAGCATGCGGGGATTATAGGTCGGTCATGGCGAGGGGACAACGGATGTTGAGGCGGTCTATCGGGGGGTAGATCAAATTCGATGCTCGACCGGTTGTATGGAGGCTTTCCAGCAGGCGCATTCGTGGTGGGCTGCCAGTTCGGCCATGGGAGGTACTTGTGCCTGACAGATCGGGTCCTGCCGACCGAGCGGGCAGCGGGGGTGAAACGCGCAGCCGGCCGGGCGATTGACCGGTTGCGGGACTTCGCCGGGGATGACCTCGAGGCGTTTCCTGGCAGGTGAGCGCGCATCAGGGCTCTGAGCCGTGGGTAGCCGCGGCATGCTGTGCAGCAGGGCTTGTGTGTAGGGATGGCGCGGGTCGTCGAACAGGTCTTCGACCAGGGCGCGTTCGACGATTCGGCCGGCGTACATCACGCAGACCGTGTCGGCCGATCCGGCGACGAGGCTCAGGTCGTGCGTGATCAGCAGGATCGACATGCCGGTCTGTTGCTGCAATTCACGCAACAATGCGAGAATCTGCGCCTCGATGGTGACGTCCAGCGCGGTCGTCGGCTCGTCGGCGATCAGCAAGTCCGGCTCGCAGGCCAGTGCCATCGCGATCATCACGCGCTGTCTCATGCCGCCGGACATTTGATGTGGGTATTCGTCGGCTCGTGTGTTCGGGGCGGGGATGCCGACGCGTTGGAGGAGTTCGACGGTTCGCCGGCGCAGGGCCTTGCCGCGCAGGCCGCGATGCAGTTGCAGGGCTTCGCCGATCTGGTGCCCGACGGACAGCACGGGGTTGAGGCTGGTCATCGGCTCCTGGAAGATCATGGCGATGCGGTTGCCGCGGATATCGCGCATTCGGCGTTGGTTCAGCTTCAGCAGGTCGTGGTCGTCGAAGCGGATTTCGCCGCCGACGATTCGTCCGGGCGGAGGAACGAGTTGCAGGATCGAGAGGGCGGTGAGGCTCTTTCCACAGCCTGACTCGCCGACAAGGGCGACGGTTCGTCCGCGGTGGATGTCGAGTGAGACGCCGTCGACCGCCGGGGCGACGCCGTCCGGGCCGATGAAGTGTGTCTTCAGATCGCGGATTCGCAGGAGCATCGGGGCCTATTCTACTCGCAAGCGGCCTGGGGCGGGATAACCGGCGACAATGCAACCGTTTCCGGGATTTTTTGAGGCAGTTCGCGTGGGATTGTCGCATATCCTTGTCGGAGAGCGTGATTCGAAAGTTTGCGCTGGGCTATAATGGCGCGATCAGCCGATACCGCTTAGAATTCCGGCCTGGATGAGCGTTTTTTCGCCGAGACGGAATGAAACGAGCGGACGGACGAATCCATGTTTGGAATCAGCGACACTCTTTCAGGAGAATACGAATGAGTCGATGGGTACGACGGTATGTGAGTTGGACATTGTTGATTGTCGGGGCGAGCTTCCTGTTGCCGCAAACAGCGCTGGCGGACAAGAAAGTCCTGCGAGTGCGTTTCGACGGGCCGGTGCTCGAAGCGCCCGACGAGAACGCGCAGTTATTCGCCATCTTCGGCGGCGGCGAGGCCAAGACGCTGCGCAAGTGGGTGCGGATGATCGAGAAAGCCGCGGCCGACGACGAGATCGCCGGCATCGCGATGATCATCGAACAGCCGGAATTCGGTTTCGCGCAGATGGAGGAGGTGGCGCGGGCGCTGCGGGCCTTCCGCGACACGGGTAAGAAGGTTTACGTCTATATGGACCACGCGGGCAACGGGTCCTACGCATTGGCGTGTGCCGCCGACCACATCACGCTGGCCCAGTACAGCGTGCTGGGGATCGTCGGTTTGCACGCCGAGGCGTCGTACTACAAGGGCCTGCTCGACAAGATCGGTGTTCTTGCCGACATGATGCACTGCGGGGCCTATAAGAGCGCGCTCGAGCCGTTCACACGGACCGAGCCCAGCCCCGAGGCCGCCGAGAATATTAATTGGCTGCTCGACGGCATTTATGAGCGTTGGATCGAGATGATGGCCCAGGGGCGAGGGCTGCCTGTTGGGGAGATCAAGGCCCTGGTGGACCGGGCTCCGCTGGAAGCGGATGACGCGCTGGAGGCCAAGCTGGTCGACAAGGTCGGGTCGTTCGCCGACTTCAAGCAAATGATCCACAAGGAGTACGGCAAGGACGTCGAGGTCGTCAAGAAACTCGAAGACGACGGCGGGCTTGAGCTCGATTTTGAAAACCCCTTCGCGATCTTTCAGTTGTTCGCCGAAATGATGGAGGAGCGCAGCGAGCCGGCCAAGCCCGGCATCGCGCTGATTTACATCGACGGTATGATCGTCGTCGGCAAGAACGACTCCAGCCCGTTCGGGGGCGGCATGGCCGGGAGCACGACGATCCGGGCCGCGTTCGAGAAGGCCCGCGAGGACGACAACATCAAAGCTGTCGTGGTCCGTGTCGATTCGCCCGGCGGGTCGGCTCTCGCCAGTGATATCATGTGGATGGCCGCTACCCGTTGTGCGGAGGAAAAACCCGTCGTTGTCAGCATGGGTAACGTCGCCGGCAGCGGCGGCTACTACGTCGCCATCCCCGGCGATCAGATCTTCGCCGAGGAAACCACCATCACCGCTTCGATCGGCGTGGTCGGCGGGAAGCTGATCTGGAACGAACTGATGGAGGACAAGCTCGGCATCACCACTACCGAGTTCGATCGCGGCAAGCACGCCGGCCTGATGAGCATGAACCGGCTTTGGTCCGACAACGAACGTGAGTGGATGACCAAGTACATGAACTCCGTCTACGTACAGTTCAAGGACCGCATCAAGCAATCGCGCGGCGACCGCATCAAGGGCAATCTCGAGGACATGGCCGGCGGCCGCGTCTATACCGGCCGGCAGGCGCTCGAACTCGGGCTCGTGGACCGCATCGGCGGGCTCTCCGACGCGATCGAGTACACCACCAAGAAGATCGGCCTGGACGAGTACGAGGTCTACGTGTTGCCGGAGCCGAAGGATTTCATGGATATCCTGGCGATGCTGATGGAGCAAGAGACCGAGGACGAATGGGAGATTTCGCTGCACCAGGTCAGAGCCCTGAGCGCGCGCGAGGGGACCTTGGCGTCTTTCGCATCCGATCCGCTACTGCGGGCGGCGAGCCCGTTGCTGCACGGCTTGGCGCCGCGGCAGATGCACAACATTCTCCGGAGCTTGCACAAGCTGGTAACCCTGAACGAGGAGCACGTCGGCTGCTACATGCCGTTCGAGTTGACGATTCGGTAGTGGTGATGTAGCGGCCGGATGCTCTGTCACAGTTGAATTGATGGGTGGCACGGGCGTCCCGCCTGTGTGTTCGTTGGGCGCGGCTTTCTCACAGGCGAGACGCCTGTGCTACCCTTGGTTTTGGTTGCGGCCGAAGGCCGCGCCGTGCCACAGACAATGTTTGGAACGCCGGGTCCGCGGGTCCGGCGTTTTTTTTTGCGCTGACATCTGGGGAACATTTGGTGAGAGGGGCGCGCTCAAGAGGCTCGAAAACAACCGGCGCGTCCGAGAAAGATAGCGGTTGCGTTGGGGGATGGCGGTGTTGGACGGGGGTGCATTTCGCTTGATTGACCCTGTCAACGTAACTGCCTAGAATCACACGACTAAGGCAGGGTACTCAAACCACAAGCCAACGACCTCGTGGAAGGTTCGTCAGTGGCAGATACGTCCGAAGACAGCCAAATTTGCCGTCTGGTAGTCGAGCGAAACCTGGTGACCCGGGATGAACTCCAGGAAGCCACGGAGCGGCAGCAGCAGGCGATGGCCGACGGTCGGGAGCGGCCGATCGGCGAGGTCATAGTCGATCTGGGTTTTCTCACCCGCACGCAACTCAACCGCATCCAGGGCGATAGCGAGGATTCTGGCGGCCGACCCGCTCAGCAGATTCCCGGGTATCAGCTCCAGAAAAAGATCGGCGCCGGGGCGATGGCCGTGGTCTACAAGGCCAAGCAGCTCAGCCTCGACCGGATTGTCGCCGTCAAGGTCCTGCCCAAACGACTCAGCAAAAACGAGGAGTTCGTCGAACGGTTCTATCGCGAGGGTAAGGCCGCCGCCGCGCTCAACCATAACAATATCGTGCAGGCGATCGACGTTGGTGAAGCCGGCGGCTTTCACTATTTCGTCATGGAGTATGTTGAAGGTAACACCGTCTACGACGAGCTGACCGGCTCCAAGGTCTACAATGAAGCCGAGGCGATTGCGATCATCAAGCAGGTGGCCGAAGCACTTCTGCACGCCCACAAGCGGGGCATCATCCACCGCGACGTTAAGCCAAAGAACATCATGCTCACCAAGGACCACGTGGCCAAGCTGGCCGACATGGGCCTAGCCCGGGCGACGTCCGACGTTGAGGCGGCGATGGCCGAGGCCGGCCGGGCCTACGGCACGCCTTACTACATCAGCCCCGAGCAAATTCGCGGCGAGGTGAACATCGATCGGCGGGCGGATATTTACTCGCTGGGCGCTACGGCTTACCACATGTTGACCGGTCGCGTGCCGTTCGAGGGGCCGACGCCGTCGGCGGTAATGCACAAGCACCTGAAAGAGCCGCTCACGCCGCCCGACCATCTCAATACCCAGGTTACAGCCGGTCTGGCGGCGTGCGTCGAGAAGATGATGGCGAAGAACCGCGACGAGCGCTATCCGAGCTGTAAAGAGGTTCTGTATGATCTGGACCTGCTGGCCAACGGCGAGCCGCCGCATTACGCCGAGCAGGCCCTGGGTCAGGAGGTTTTCGCGACGCTGGCGCAGGGTGAGGCCCAGGCGCTCGAGCGGGAGGAGGCGGTCGCGTCGCGTTCTAACGGGCCGCCGCTGGCGGTGACGGTCGTGCTCGGTTTGCTGCTGGCGTTAAGTCTACTGGGCAACATCATTCTCGGTGCCGTCAAGGCGCACTGACGCAGGTTTCCTGCATAACCTCGAACTGCCGTGGGAAAAAAGAACACCGCGGTGATGATCGCCGCGGCGTTCGTACAGTCGTTTGGGATGTCTGACGCGACCGTACTACGGGCAGGGTTCGCCGTAGACGCCGAGCATTGCGGCCAGGTCGGCGAGGTCCACGTCGCCGTCCTCGTCGAGGTCTCCATCGTAGTATGTGACGCCGGTATCGCCATAGTGACCGAGGAGTTCGGCCAGGTCGGCGAGGTCTCTTTCGCCGTCCTCGTTGAGGTCGCCGAAGCAGGCGTATCCGCAGGGTTCGGCGGCGGACATGTCGCTTTCGAGATAGTCCTCGGGGATGCCACCGCCGGCCGAGAGGCCGACGATGCAGTTTTCGGAATCGATGTCGAGCCAGGTGATATGGATATCGCCTTCGAAGAACATCTCGATCTGGAAGGTGACCGTGTCGTCGAAGTCGTACCCCGGGATATTCTCGTAAGTGACGGCGACGCGATCGTCCAAATCCTTCCAACTGATGGTGCCGCCCTGGTGGGGTATCAGGTCGTCAAAGACGCCGGCAATCCGCGGCACGCACATATGGAAGAACAGCGACTCGTTATAAATTGAGTCGTAGCCGAGGAAGGTGAGGTTTCCGTTGGCATTGACGTAGACTGAGTCGTAGGACGCGCCGTAGAGCGAGACGGGCGAGTTGGGTGTGATGAGCTCGTACCCGTCGCCGCCCGTGGTGAGGGTAGTGCCGCCGGCCGGGTCGGTGGGCAGGCCGGTGACGGGCGAGCCGCACATTTCGTAGAAATATCCGGAGCCGTCCGGCGTGAACTCGGTGGAGTACCATTCGATGTCGAAGGGTTTCTCGTGGAACACCTCGGTGAAGTACTCCGGGAACTCGTACGTGGTGAAGACGAACAGCGTAAAGAAATCACCCTCGCCGCAGCCGTTGATGGCTTTGACGTGCCAGAAATAGAGCGTGAGCTCGTCGAGCGGGTCGGTGACGGTGTGGATGGTGTCCCCGGTGGTAGCACTGTAGACAACGTTGGTGAAGCCGGGGTCAGTGGCGATTTCGACGTAGTACTCGGCGGCCTGGGTCGCCTCAAACCAACTCAGCGTGGGCGTCAGCGTGACGCCGGTCTGCCCGCTGGGCGGTTCGACCAGCGTCACCAGCCCCGGCGGGTCGTTCGAGACGATCAGGTCGACATACGTGAACCGCACGAGCGCCGAGGCCGTTCCGTTGATGCGGACATCGTAGTCGCCCAGCGCGATGTTGGTCACCGTCATCACCGAGGTGAAGGGTGGGACGGCGTTGTTGACGCTGAAGTCGACCTGCGCGCCGCCGGGCAGCCCGTGGGTGCCGAGGGTGACCGAATCGCTGAATCCGAAGACCGGCTGGACGTCGATGGTATAGACGGCCTCGGTATCCGGAGGGGTGCAGAGGCTTTGGATGGTCGGATCGGCGGTGATCGTGAAGCCGGCCGGCTCCGGGATGATCAGGGAGGGATCGCCCAGGAGGTTGAACATCTCGGAATAATCTCGGCAGACCGGGTCGGACGCTCCGTATTCCGCGATGAGACGGAGGATCACGTTCTGCCAGCCCGGACCGACCTGGCGAATCTCGTCATCATATATGGTGATAAAGACGTTTTTTTCGAGGGAGACCGTCTCCACCCACTCGCCGACGTCGTCGTAGATGAATGTGGTGGATCCGATGAAAGCGACGCCTCCGTTGTTGACGCCGCGGAGCCAGGCTTCCCCGATACATTCCGGCTCCAAGTAGTTGCCGGAGACGCAGGTGAATGAGTAGACGAAGGGGTAGAGCCCGTCGTTGGTCAGGCTGTGCACGTCGTCGACGTCAAAACTCGGCTGCCACCAGTGGTCGAACGAGCTGTGGCCGAAGTAGACCGCGTAGACGCATCCCGCGTTGAAGGACTCGAACATATCCTCGGTCGTGGCGCCTTGTGAGATAAAGAGCCGGTCGCAGGTGAACTCTTCGGCGTTGAGATAGTTCTCGATGACCCAGTCGTGCACTTCTTCGTCGCCGCAGTTATAGTCCGTCCCGGCCATGAACGCCGCGTGCCGAACGTAGGTCTCGTTCTCGAAGATGGCGCCGTCGACCAGGATGGTTTTGTCGACCATGCTTTGGAGTTCGGTCAGTGAGATGGCCGGGAAGCGGCCGATGGCGATGTCGGGGTACCAGTCACCGCCCCCGTCCATGCAGGCGTAGGGCAAGTCGGTCTCCGCCGCGCCAGCACCCCCTCCAATGAAGTGCGGGATCGTCGTGGCCGTGGAAGTCATGCCGTTGGTGTCGCCGACGAGCAGGATGTAGTCGGGTGCGTCGGCCGTGCCCCACAAGCTCTCGATGTAGGTCTTGATCGTTGCGTTGCTCGTGCCGGCGGTGACCGTGTGGGTTAGGACGTCGAAGCCCTGGGCCGACTTGGCGTCCGCGAACTGCGTGATCGGAGCGGTGCCGGCGTAGTCGCTGGGGACGATGATCAGATAATTACCCAGCCCGCCCCGAAGATCGACCGGGGGAGGATTCAGCAAAACTCCGCTGAACGGCAGCATCGGCCCCGGGCCGCTGCTCGTGCTCCGGCCGCCTTTGAAACTGATGCCGACGTCGATGTGAGGCCAGACCGTCAGGGTGCCGCGGGCCGGATTGTAGGCCACGGGACGAACTTCGAGCAGGTACAGGTGCCGGCCGCGCATGATCCCGAGCTCGGTGATCGTGGCGCGCTCGGTCGGCGAAGGTTCGTCGATGGTGTAGGCCGCTGCGTTGTAATGAAACTGAGCATTGTCGAGCGCGCCCGGAGTCATCGGGATCGGTTTCTGCATCGGGATCAGCGGATGGGTGAAACCGGCCGCTTTCAGGTTGATTACCGAGGGTGATCTCTCATTAACTTCCAGGGCAATCGAGGCGCCGTCCGGAACGATGACGATTTTGCGCACGACGGGCAGCGTTGGCTCGCCGTTGTTGCCGGCCAGGGTGGCCTCGGGCCACCGTACGAACACGAATTCCCCGCCGGCGATCTCTTGCAAGGAAAGTTGCAGGCCCGTGATGTCGACGGTCACGTTGAGGCCGTCCCCGTCCGCGCGATGCACGATGATCTGGGCAGCTTGAGGCGCGGCCTCGGTATCGCCGGGCACGACGGAGAACCAGTTCTCTGCCGCCGGGCTTGAGGTCGGCAGTGCGAGCAAAGCAGCGGTGACCAACAGCAGACCGTACGCGCTGAGGTTAGTATTTGGCGTTTTCATGGGTGTTATCCTTCCTGTGATTCCCGCGTGGCGCCTCTGACTCGCCGCTGCAATTCGGCGCCTGGTACCTATCCCCATTTCAAAGGACTCCGAGACAGACGATTGGTGGGCAGTACCCACCAATCTACGTGCTCCGAGGCAGTCCATCTTCCCAACGGCCCTTATGGACAGGTTGTTCCATAGACGGCCAGCAGCGCGGACAGATCGCTTAGATCTACGTCGCCATCCTCGTCGAGGTCGCCGTCTTCGTATGTTGCCCCGCTGGTCATCCCATAGTGAGCCAACAGTTGCGACAGGTCGCCCAGATCGACGTCACCGTCGCCGTCGAGGTCGCCGAAGCACGGCGGCGCCCCGATGCCCCAGATTTCGACGTCATCGATGTTCCAGCCGCAATACTGCCAGGAGGAGTCGGTGGTCCCCATGGTCCACCGTATGTATACCGTGGGTTGGTTGTTCGCCACGGAGGCGATATCGAACTCCTGCAATTGCCAGGACGAGTCGGTGATCTCGGACGAGTTCGACCAGAGCGTCTCCCAACTACTGCCGTCGTTGCTGACCTTCAGCGAGGTGTGGTCGTAGGCGGGTTGCTCGACGCCGAGCCGGCGCCAGAACTTCATGCTGACCCTGGTGAGGTCGGAGCAGTCGATGGCGGTGGTTGTCAGGTGCCGCTCGGACAGATAGTTTTCGTAGTCGCCGTTGAGGTTGTATCCGTAGACATAGGGGCCGGTGTGTCCGCTGGTCGGGTCGGAGTAGCCATACTGGCCGCCGCCGCCGGTGGGTTGTCCGAAGGCCCAGAGGCCTTGGGTTGACCAACCGGGGTTGGAGTCGAAGGTCCACTCGTATTGCAGTTCGGGCACGCCGATGGCGAGGACGACGTTGCGGGTGGCGTCGCCGACGTGATCGGTGAGGTTCGTGAAGTAGACCGTGTCGTTGTAGCCGCCGTTGGGCAGGTCGTCGGCGTTGCTGTTGATCTCGACGGTCACGTGGGCGGTTCCGCTCGGGGGCAACGTGCCGGAGAGGTTACCCGAGAGGGTCACCCAGTCCGCCGATTCGTGGGTTACCTCGTAGTCGATCGAGTAGTCCGCGTTGTTGCTGAGGTCATAGGTAATGCTGTCGGGAGTGAAGGGTCCGCCCTGGGGTCCCTCGGAAAGCAAGCCTTCGTTGGGGCTGACCTGCATGGGGCTGGGAGTATGGGGGAGGGCGAGGCTGGGGTCACCCATCAGGTTGTACAGCTCGAAGAAATTCCGCTCGATATCCGTGCTGCCGGTGAAATCAACCTCGAAGTGATACAAGGCGGTTTTCCAGGCCGGGCCGACTTGCCAGATATCATTCTCTAAGAAGGCACGGTAGAAGGAGTGTTCGAGTATGGTTGAGGGTTCCCAGGCTTCCTGGCTGCCCCAGTAGATATAGCCCGAGGGAAAGATGACGGCGGCGGCGCCCTTGTCGGCCTCTCGGAGCCAGGTTTCGCCGAAGCATTCGCTGTTGGTGTAGTTGCCGACGTTGCAGGAGAAGCTGAAGACGACGCCATAGAGGCCGGTGTTGCTGAGGTTTTCGACGTTGCTCTGATTGAAGGACGGTTCCCACCATCCGCTGGCGCTGCTGTGGCCGTAGTAGACGGCCCAGAGGCAGCCGTAGTTGATGGCGTTGGTGACGTCGGAGGTGCCGGCACCGTCGCGGGCGTATAGTTTGATGCCCTCGTAGCCGTTCGGCACGAAGTAATTCTCGATGACCCAGTCGTGCGTGGGTTCGGCCATGCCGCAGGTACCGGAGTTGGCGAGGAAGGCGCCGCGCGTGGTGTAGTCCGGATCGGGGTAGTCTCCGGCCTCGACGTACAGACTTTTCTCCACCACGTCCGCGAGCGTGCCGACGTCTCGTACCGAGAAGCGTCCGACGCAGATATCCGGATGCCAGTCATCACCCGCGTCCATGCAGGCGTACGGCAGGTCGGTGGGAGCGTGCTTGCTGGCGCCGCCGGACCAATGCGGGATTGTTGTGGAGGTGGAGCTGGAACCGTCGGTATCGCCGACCAGCAGGATGAACTTCGGCGCGTCGGGTGTGCCCCAGAGGTCCAGGATGTAATCTTTGATCGTCGTCCTACTGGTGCCGGAGGGCACCGAGTACGTCGATACGTTGAAGCCCTGCGCGGTCTTGGCGTCGATGAATTGGTTGAGCGGCGTGCTATTGTTGTATGTGCTGGCCGTGATGATCAGATACTTTTGCGGGCCCCGACCGTCGGAGCCCTGATCGTCGTTTACGTCGGCCGTTGAGTATGACGCCGTTGCGACGCACAGCAGCGCCGTGACCAATACTTGGCCACATACTCGAAAGCTTGCCTTTGTCGACTGCATTAGAGTTTTCCTTCCTCTGATTTTAGTCCCCAATATTGATATTCAAACGTTTATAGCTCTTTTTTCCTGACCGGTTGGAAACCGGTCCCATCAATAGATGCCCGATTTTATGGGCACGTTGTTCCGTAGACGGCTAGCAGTGCCGCCAGATCGCTTAGATCGACGTCGCCGTCGCCGTCGAGGTCGCCGTCTTCGTAGGTTGCTCCGCTGGTTGTTCCATAATTAGCCAGTAGTTGCGCGAGGTCGGCCAGGTCGACATCCCCGTCACCGTCGAGGTCACCCAAACATGTCGGCCGGGCGCCCCAGATTTCCACGTCGTCGATGTTCCAGCCGGGGTAGGTGACCGAGACGTCGGTAGTGCCCATCGTCCAGCGGAGGTAGACGGTCGGCTCGCCGTCGGCAACGTCCGAGATGTCGAACGTCATCTGACTCCAGGAAGAGTCGGAGACGGTGCTTGTGGGATTTTCCCAGAGGGTTATCCAGGCCGAGCCGTCGTTGGAGATCTGGACGGCGGCGTGGTCGAATTCGGACGATTCGACGCCCAACCACCTCCAGAAGCGCAACTCAGTGGTTATCAGGTTGCCGCAGTGGATCGCGGTAGTCGTCAGACAGTACTCGGGCATGTTGCTCGTGTAGTCGCCGGCGAGGTTGTAGCCGTAGACGTTGTTTCCGGTGTAGCCGGCATCGGGATCGCCATAGTGGCTTCCGCCACCGGTCGACTGTCCGAAGGCCCATAGGCCCTCGATGGACCAGCCGGGGTCGGTGTCGAGGGTGAAGCCGTAGACAAGTTCGGGGTCGGGCGACGTGACCTCGATGTCAATCGCGGCGATGTTCGAATCGCCGCCTTCGGGCGGCGTGCCGCCGTCGTTGGCCTTGAACGTGAAGCCGTCCGGGCCGATGTACCAGCTATCCGGGGTGTAGACGACCTGGTTCCCCCCGCCGGTGAGCGTGTAGGGCACGGTGTCGATGTTGCCGGTGCCGGGGTCGCTGAGCACGCCGTTGGCGGGCAGCGAGACGATGATGTAATCGATTGCTCCCGGCGGGTCGGGCAAGCCGTCGTCGGTCGCAATCAGAGTGATAGTCACCGGCATGTTGACCGGGGTGGAGACGTTGTCGCTGTCCGCGGTGGGGGGGCTTTCATATTCGCAGGGGTTGACCGCGGAGAGGTCGGTTTCGAGATAGTCATCTGGAATGCCGTTGCCTTCGGAGAGACCCGCGATGGGGCTGCCGGAGTCGATGTTCAGCCAGGTTATGTGAACCTCGCCGTTGAAGAACATCTCGATCTGGAAGGTGTTGTTGTTGCTGGTTCCGTAGTTAGGAACGTTCTGGAAGGTCACCGCGGCACGGTCGGCGAGTTGCTTCCAGCTTACGGTTCCGCCCGAGGATGGGTTGAGGTCGTTGAACACGGCGGAGATGCGTGGCTGGTTGAAGTGCGCGGACAGCGACGGGGAGTAGGTGCTGTCGCCGCTGTCGAAAGTGATATAGCCGTTGCTGCCGACGTAGAAACCGTCGTAGCTGGTGCCGTAGAGCCCGACGGTGTCGCCGCCGCTGAGGTAGAGGTGCTCATAATCGTCGTCGCCGAGGGAGATGCTCGTACCGCCGGCGGGGTTGGTTGGGAACTCGGTGGCGTCGTCGCCGCACATGCCGTAGTAATCGCCGGAGTCGTCGGGGAAGAAGACGAGCGTGAAGTTTTCGAGGTCGAAGCCGCCGAACTGCTCGGTGAAGTAATCGGCCTGATCGAGAGTTGTGAAGCTCCAGGTTGACGACCAGCCGCTGTCGCCGCAGCCGTTGTTGGCCCGGACGTGCCAGAAGTACTCGGTCATCGAATCGAGGTTGAAGGGGACTGTATAGCTTGTTTCGGTGACGGTTGCTCCGTGGACGATGCTGGAGAATCCGGCGTCGGTGGCGATCTCGAGGTCGTAGTCGGTGGCTTGAGAAGCCGACTGCCAGGTCAGCGTCGGGTCGCGTGAGAGGTCGTCGGCGCCGTTGGGTGGGTTGATGAGCGTTACCGTACCCGGGACGCCGTCCGAGAGGTTCAACTCGACGGTAGTCTCCTGGTGGACGTCGCCGGCAATGCCCTTGACATTAATGTTGAACTGGCCGGGCGAAGCGCCGGCGAAGTTGCTGATGGTCATCGTCGAAACAAAAGGCGGCGGGAGGAAGTTGACGCTGAACTCGACGCTTGAGCCGTCCGGCTCGCCGCTGGTGCTGAGCGTGACCGATTCGGAGAAATCACCCAACTGCTCGACCTCGATGGTGTAAACCGCCTCGTCGGTCGGCGGGGAGCAGAGGTCTTGCAAGGTCGGATCGGCGTTGAGTCTGAAGCCGACCCCGCCCGGCAGTAGCAGCGACGGATCGCCCATCACGTTGTACAGCTCGAAGAAATTCCGCTTGATGTCCGTGCTGCCGTCGTAGTCTTCCAGAAAATGATACAGTCCGGCCTGCCAGGCCGGGCTTACTTCCCAGATGTCGTCTTCGAAGAAGGCCCGGAAGAATGAGTGCTCGAGCACGGTGGAGGGC
>JAUWNI010000049.1 GCA_030612705.1 Phycisphaerae bacterium
GGCCCACTGTCGATGATATCTTCCAACGTCTGCTTGTTTGCCGGCGTCAGTGCCCCAGGACGGCCAGGACGATACCCCTCGAGCAGACCATCATAGCCGAACTGCTCGTAGTTCCTCAGCCACTCGCTGACACGGGATCGCGGCGTCTTGAGCATCGCCGTAATCTGTCCGCTGGTGTAGCCGTCATTGTTCAAGAGCACGGCATGAATCCGCTTTGCGACGCGATAGGCCCCATCTCCCTCGGCCACACCCCTGAGTCGCAGCAACTTCTTCGCCGTCATCGGATGCAGTCTCAGTGTACGTGGACGCATAGCAGACGTCCTTGCCTGGTCTGCCATAGTATACCACATCGGGGCGAGTATGTCCTGTTATTTATGAGAGGCTGTATAGATGGGCGTATGCGCCACCGCGACCACCGCTTCGAGTGGACGCGTGCCGAGTTCGAAACCTGGGCCCGCGGCGTGGCGGAGCGATTCGGCTACGATGTATGCTTCCTACAGGTCGGGCCCGAGGATGTAGAGGATGGGGCACCGACACAGATGGGAGTGTTCACGCAGGTTTCCGAACAGGTGCACTGAGATGCGTGCGCAGCACCGCGAGATCCGAGAGTATCCGGAGCGCCGAGCAACCGATGTAGACCTGCCAGCCGCGGCGGCAGCGTGTCGCTTCCGCACCGTGGAGGCAGGTCCTCAGTTCGCGCGTCTGCGTTGTGGTCTGAACTGGTGGTCGTTTGGCGAGGATATTGAGGTGCACGCATCTGACGTGAACGACGCTTTGCTGATCGACGTACGCAGTTCTTGTGCGTTTCCCACTCAAATCGAAGACTGGGGGAAGAACCGTAAGAACGTCCGGCGGCTTTTCGAGACCCTGGAAACGCAAATCGGCACTTCCGAGTCCTGCGCCACTCCCATTTGTGCAAAGTGTGGCTACCTGCTCGCGGGCATCGACGCGAACGTGTGCCCGGAATGTGGTACCGCGGTGGGCCAAGCTCCGCCGAGGGGGCCGTTCAGCCGAAAACTACGCAACGCATCCATCCTTCTCGTGTCGATGACCGCAGTCGAGCTTCTACTCGTGATTGCGCTCCGTGAACTCGGTGTGCTCCCGAGCATTCTCGGGCAATTTGCGGGCGTAAGGGGCGCGGTACGACTAGTTGCACTGAACACGATTGTGCTTTTTGGGATTCTCTTGTTAGCGCGAGTGTGGAAACCTAACAGTTAGGCTATGAGCATGACGAGTCTCACTGTGCCTGAACTCGCCCTCGTCGTTCTCATCGGCGCGTCCGGGTCGGGCAAGTCGACGTTTGCGCGGAAGCACTTCAAGCCGACCGAGGTGCTCAGCAGTGACTACTGCCGGGCGCTTGTTGCGGATGATGAGAACGATCAGACCGTCTCGCGCGAAGCGTTCGAGGTGTTGCACTACATCGCGGGCAAGCGGCTGGCCGGCGGACGGCTCACGGTCGTCGATGCGACAAACGTCAAACCCGAGGATCGCAAGCCGTTGGTGAAGCTCGCGCGGGAATATCACTGCCTCCCGGTCGCCATCGTGTTCAACCCGCCCGAGAAGGTCTGCCAGGAGCGGAACAGGACCCGCGACGATCGCGACTTCGGCGCACACGTGAACCGAACGATCAGCGATCGATCGAGGCCGAGGCGTTTCCCCAGTCGGCGATCACGTCGGGATCCACGCCACCGACACCGGTGCTCGGCGTGGGCGGGCCATGAACCGGCTGCGCGCGGGGGCCGATTCGAGGCCACGGGCGGCGCAGCACGTCCTTGGCCCAGGCACGTAGTTGCTCAGGTTGCATGCTGTTCTTCAGCTCGTCGCGATGACGAGCGATCTGGTGCTCGAGATTGCCGGCGATGTGGCGGTCGTAGTATTCGAGATCCCAGACCTGAAGCTGCGCTTTCCCGTGCCCCGCAGCTACGAGCGTTTTGCCGTCCGGCGTAAACGACACGGAGCTGGCGGAATCGTCAAAGCGGCCGAACGTGAGGACATTGCGACGCTCTCGCAGGTCCCAGAGTTGCACATACCCGTCGTCACTGCACGAGGCCAGGAGATTGGGATGCCCCGGCATGTACGCCACCTCCCAGATCACGGCCGGCGATGCCTCAAGCCGCAGCTCGAGTGAATGCGTCGCCAGATCCCAAATCTGTATCTGGCGACTCCAACATGCGGCGGCGAGTTTCTTCCCGTCAGGGCTGAATGCCGTGGTCCAGGGTGTGAGGACCGCGTCGAATTCCGCGAGCAAATCCCCCTGAGCAGAGTACCACCGAATCATCCCCCAGCGGTACGTTGCGGCGAGCGTCTTGCCGTCGGGGCTGAAACGCACGCTGAGCACTTCATGCTGCTTGGCAAGCATCGTCGTGATGATCTTGCCGGTCGGCACCTCGCGAATCTGGATCGTTCCGTCCCGCCACGTCGCGGCGAACGTGTTCCCGTCGGGACTGAAGGTCATGGAGTGGGTGGTCGCCGCATGGTGTTCGCTCAGCGCGCTGACGATGGCGCCAGTGGCGAGGTCCCAAAATTCGATTGCGCCCGAACTGCACGTCGCCAGGATCTTGCCGGCGGGATGGAAGTGGCACCGGGATCGGCGCTTGGGATGACCCTCCAGCGACGCCAGTAGGCGGCCGGTCGCCGTTTCCCAGAGGCGCACGCGTCCGGCGTCGTCGCTGGCGGCGATGAGGCGGCCGTCGGGGCTGACCGCGGCAGGCCCGTGGCCGGAACTCTGGCCGAGTTGGAGCACACCGGCATCGGTAGCAATGTCCTCGATGCGAACGGCAGCGCCAAGCCACAGGCGGAAATCCCCGCTGCCGCGCGCGAGGACCCGATTATCCGGGCTGACGTCGGCGCCCTCGACGCCGTGAGCCGCCAATGATCGGCGGGTGCGCGTACGCAAATCCCAGGCATCGACGCGCCACCACCCGCCGACAAACAGGGACTGCCCGTCCAGCGAGAACCTCAGGAACCTGACAGTTCCGTTGGCGGCGTTGATCGTGTCTGTACACTCATGGGTCGCAAGGTCCCACACTTTGATGGTCTTGTCCGTACTTCCTGAGGCAAGTCGGAGACCGTCGGGCGAGAACGCCAATGATGCGATGTCACCTCTGTGGCCAGACAGCATTGCGACCGGTGGCTCTGTGAGGTCACGCCAGAGCCTGATTGTGCGATCGGCTGAAGCGGAAGCGAGCAGCGAACCACCAGGGCTGAAACGCAAACATCCGACCTTCGCCTGGTGTCCGCGGAGCACTCTGACGGCTTTGCCGGTCGCGGCATCCAGGACATGAACGGCTCCGTCGCTGCTCCCGCAGACCAGTTGGGTGCCATCGCGTGAGTAGCGGATGGAGTGGAAAGCATCCGCGTGACCTCGCAGCTCCTGCATCGGTGCGTGGGTTGCGAGGTCCCAGATGATGACGGCGCCGTCGAGGCTGGCAGATGCGAGGTGTCGCCCATTGGGACTGAAATCGAGTCCGTACACAGGGGCCGTGTGTTCGGCAAGAGTCGCCACGTATCCGAGGGTAGCGCTATCCCAGAGCTTCACGACGGCGTCGTCGCCGCCGGAGGCAACCAGCCGGCCGTCCGGGGCGTACGCCACGGCACGCAGCGCCCTGTCGTGCGTCCCCAGTGTGGCGAGACTGGGATTATGCGAATAGAGCTCCCAGAGAGCCCAGAAGGAATGGTCCGAGGTGGGGTTTTGCAGGTGCTCACGCCAAACGAGCTCCTCCGCCGCATACAGATCTCCCTTCCTGCCGAGCAGACGCCCGCGTTCGATGTTGCTGGCGGTGAGCTCGGCTTGCAGTCGAGTCGAAGCGACGTCGGCGCGCTCCTGTTCCCGCTGAGCCAGCTCGAGAGCCGCGATGGCCTCGTCGCGGGCCTTGCGCTCATCGGCAGCCAAGCGGCGATTCTTATCCGCCTGAATGAACGAGACCACGCCAAATGTGGCCAGAAGGGCAATGAGAAGCGCCGCCGTCAGTGCGATTCCTCGATAGCGCGCCACCGTCTTTCTGAGCACATACAACGCCGAATCACGGTGGGCTTCGATCGCTTCGCCGCGCAGGTAACGGCGTATGTCTGCTCCCAAGTCAGACGCGGTCTGATATCGCCGCGTCTTGTCCTTATCCAGGGCCTTGTTGACGATGATCTCGATGTCGCCACGAAACGACCGATCGATCGATGCAAGTCGGACCGGCTGTTCATCGCGTATCTTCTGAACCGCGCTGGGAATCGACGTGGCGCGCACGTCGTGGGGCAGTCTGCCACTGAGAAGCTCGAAGAGGATCACGCCCAGCGAATACACGTCCGAGCGAGTGTCCAGTTGGCGGGAATCCCCACTCATCTGCTCGGGACTCATGTACGGTATGGTGCCGATCAACTGCCCGACATCGGTCCGCAGGGTCACGGTTTGAACGTCGGCTTCGGTTATGCGCGCCACGCCAAAATCTAGGATCTTCGGGTGCCCAGACTCATCTACCAGGATGTTCCCGGGCTTCAGGTCGCGGTGGATCACACCCTTCTGATGGGCGTGCTGCACGGCGTCGCAAACGCGGGCCACGAGTTCCAAGCGCTCACGTGTCCGCAGACGAGCGCTCTGCGTGTATTGATTCAGAGCCCCGCCGCGGATCAGTTCCATTGCGAAGAAGGGCTGGCGAGCGCCGACACCCGTTTCCGTCGTGCCCTCCGCCATTCCCGCTTCGTATATCTGCGCAATGCCAGGGTGTTGAAGCTGTCCGAGTAGGTCGGCTTCGCGTTGAAAACGCCGCAGCATGTGACCTGCTGCCAGGCCGGGGCGAATGACCTTCAGTGCGACGTGCCGCTTGGGATTCTCCTGCTGGGCTTCATAGACCGTGCCCATGCCACCCTCGCCGATCACGCGGAGGATCTCGTAGCGTCCGATCCGCTGCGGCAACCAAGTGGCATCCGCCGGAGGCAAATCGGAATCTGAGACGTAGGCTGGAGTCGCCATGAACTCCCCCATGCCCCCGTCGTCGTTGGCCAGCAACTCCTCGACGAAGGCTTGCAGTTGCTGATCGCCGTTGCACGCTTCGGCCAGGAGAGGGTCGCGCTGATCAGGGGGTACGTCGACCAGCTTCTCGAAGATCGCCCTGGCTCTTTGCAGTTGTCTTCCCGTCATGATCGTCAGGCCATCACAGGTTCGCTTGCCAGCCCACCAGGTGCGTGTACAGCAGCGTGCGCGCGAAACGCCAGTCCCGCTCGACCGTCGGTACGGAAACCCCTAAGGCTGCGGCCGTCTCTCTGGTTGTCAGTCCGGCGAAGAAACGCAACTTGACGACTTCGACGAGACGTGGCTCGTCCCGCTCCAGCTTCTGAAGCGCCTCATCCAGTGCCAGGATGTCCTCCACCGGCAACTCGAACGGCACGTCTGCCGGATCCACAACGTCAAGGGGGATCCTCCGATGATCACCGCCGCGCTTTAGGCGCTTCTTGCGGCGAGCCTGCTCCACCAGGATATCGCGCATCGCTTGAGCGGCGGTTGCGAAGAACTGGCCGCGATTCCTGCCTAGTTTCGGATCGTCCTTTCCGACCAGACGCATATACACTTCGTGGACCAGGGCCGTGGGCTGGAGGGTGCTTCCCGGCGGGGTCCTGGCCATCCGCGCCCGCGCCAATCTGCGCAACTCAGAATAGACCAAAGGCAGCAGCTCGGCGGCCGCCTGCGCATCCCCGGCCTCGGCCGCTCGCAGAATGCGCGTTACGTCTCCTTCTTGACGGTTACCCATTGAAAAAACCCTGCTCAATTTGATGGCTCGCGCCGTCCAACGGCGGGGGTAAGTATGGCGAGGCGCGTGGTTCGACAAAGACCGGCCTGGGGTTCGCACCCGCCACGTGTCATTGTACCAGTTTGGAGAGCCATTTGTCGGGCTTGATGGCGGGCACTCCGACCAAGAGAGACAGTCGGCTTGCCGGTCGGGGCATGGACGGCGGACCGATAAGAAGGAGAGAACCGATGAGACGCTTACGACTGACTGTGTTTGCCGTCGTGCTCGCGTTGGGCGGCGGCTACGAAACTGCCCGCGCGGTGCCCTTGGGCACCGAGTTTACGTATCAGGGCCAGCTCAAAGAGGCCGGCTTCCCCGCCGACGGCGACTACGATTTCATCTTTCGCCTGTACGACGCCGCCGAGGGCGGCGCACAGGTCGGCGGCGACTTCCCTCTGGACGATTGGCCCGTCAGCAATGGCCTGTTCACGGCGCAACTGGACTTCGGTCTCAGTGCGTTCGACGGGAACGCTCGTTGGCTGGAGGTGGCGGTGCGGCTCGGCGCAGGCGGAGGCGAACCGTACACGGTCCTTTCGCCACGCCAGCCGGTAACCGCAACACCATTCGCGCTGTACGCGCTCGCTGGTCCAGGAGGTGCCGGCGGCCACTGGGCGGCCAGCGGCGATGACATCTACAACACAAACTTCGGCAACATCGGCGTGGGGACCAACAGCCCGCTGGAGAAGCTCCATGTGACCGGTCCGGCCGCCAATCTACGCCTGCAAGATGATGACGATCCCGCCAGCTATCTGGTCATCAAAGACACCGGAGCGGCGCAGGCCTGGTTCGCAAAGTACGCGGCCAGTGGCTGCGCATTGATGGACTTTACCCCGATGCCGCTCGACGGGGTCAGCGAAGCAACCATACGGTTGTTCCGTACTACGAACACCACTGGCCTCAAGCGGGTGATGTTCTGTCGCGGCGACGGCACGACCGGAACGTCCGCGTTGATCGGTGTCGATGGAGCCGACAGCTATTTCCAGCTCCAGGGCGGTAACTTCGGCATCGGCACAAACAGCCCGGCGGAGGCCCTGGACGTTGACGGCACGGTCAAAATGACCGGATTCCAGCTCACTACCTCGCCGACCGACGGTTACGTCCTCACCAGCGACGCTACCGGCGCGGGCAGTTGGCAGCCCTCGGGCGGGGGTGATTCGCTCTGGCTGACCAGCGGTGATGACATTTACTACAACGGCGGCAACGTCGGCATCGGGACGAGCAGTCCGTCATCCAACCTCCATGTCCGGGAGATCGGCAGTGGAAACCCAACGCCGCCGGCGCGGATCGGGCTTCAATGGTTTCAGCCCATGGACCTTAACGATTGGTTCTCCATGGAGGTTGGAGGCCAGGGGACCGGGACGGGCAGCAGCTCAAGACTGGTTCGCGAATCGGGCACAGCGCTATATTTCCAGACCGAAGAGCAGATGAACTCGGTCGCGCGCACCACGCAAATGACGTTGGACGCCGACGGCAAACTGGGGATCGGGACGACCACACCTGCCGCTCTGCTGGAGGTGGTATCAGACAGCGGAGTGCATGGAATCCGATCGACAACCTCCGCCATTCCCATGGCGGCCTACCGCACTTCGACGTCCGGATCGTGGCCGGCCATTCATGCCGAGACCGCTTCGTCCGGCGCCGACGCTACCGGCGTGCGCAGCTACCTGACGAGCACTACGCCCGGCTCCGGTTCGGCCGCCATCCTCGGCCAAGTCTCCAGCTCATCCGTGTTCGGCGTCGGCGTGCACGGTAGCCACCTCGGATATGGTAGCGGCGTTTACGGCGTCTCGGCCGACGGAACGGGTGTTGTCGCCAAGTCCACGAATGGGTGGGCGCTCTATGCTGAAACGGAGAACGGCACGACCGCCGCGCGTTTCGTCGGGAACGTCGAGATCGTGAGTTCGTCAACCGGACTGATGCTCATCGAGTTTGGCGAAGGCCTGGACTACGCCGAGGGCTTCGATGTTTCCGACGAGAGTAAGATCACGCCGGGCACCGTGCTCGTCATTGACGTCGAGAACGCCGGCCAACTTGCCATCAGTCACGGGCCCTACGATCGCAAGGTGGCGGGCATTGTCGCCGGGGCCAACGGTCTGGGCTCGGCGGTGCGCCTCGGCGCGGGCCAGTACGACTTCGACGTCGCTTTGGCCGGTCGCGTGTACTGCAATGTGGACGCCTCGTACGGTGCGATCCAGCCCGGCGACCTGCTGACAACGTCGCCCACGCCCGGTCACGCCATGAAAGTAACCGACCGCGACAAGGCCCAGGGCGCCATCCTCGGCAAGGCCATGCAGCCGCTGGAGCAGGGCGAACAGGGGCAGATCCTGGTCCTGGTCACGCTGCAGTAGGAAGGGAAGGTGGACACCATGAGATCAATGACAAACACCATCTTAGCCACCCTGGCCGTTCTGCTGACAGGCACGCCCTGCGTGCGGGCGGAGCTGACCAGCCAGCAGGAGGCGCTGACCATTGCCCGGAATTACGTCAGCTTCATCCTCATCAACGAAGGCGGCTGGGGCGAATCCGAGAGCGCGGTGGTCGCTTCCGTCGAGGAATTCAAACGCGGCGACCGCACGCTGGGGTACTTCTGTCCGGTCCAGCCGCAGGGGTTCATGGTTCTCTCGCTGCATAAGGAACTGGCGCCGATCAGGGCCTACTCCAACCGGAGCAACCTGGATCCCGAAAGCGAGGAGGGTCTGACTGACCTGATCAAAGACAAGATGGAGCGCATCCTCGACGGCGTGGAGACGCTGCTTGGCCGGCCGCTCGAGCCCGGTGACCGGATCGGCGACCTGCTGGATATCAACTACCGCGCCGTATCGGATGCTCTGGTATCCGAGACCTTCGACCCGCAGGAGTACCGCGAGCCCGAGCCCATCCGCGGCGGTGGCGGTGGCGGGATGAACTATCAGGAAGGCGAGACACTGCTCCCCTGCAACTGGCACCAGCAGCCGCCTTACAACCAGCAATGTCCTGACTTGGGCTGTGGCGAGTGGGCAGAAGACTACGACAGCTTCAATACCAACGCCCGCGTTGGCTGTGTCGCCACTGCGGGGGCTCAGGTCATGTATAACTGGCATTGGCCGCCCGCTGGTGCGGAGCCATTTGACGACACCTATGACTGGCCCAACATGTGTGCCGAGTACATATACGACGAAGCCGGCTGGTTCAACGACGAGAACGGTGTTCCCGTGACGTGGGACCAGATCAATGCCGCGGCTGAACTCTGTAACGAAGTCGGAATAGCGGCGGGGATGGACTACGGTTGCGGCGCATCGGGGACCCCGACGGCCTACCTCGAGGATGCTCTCGAGGACTACTTCCGCTACGACGAAAACGGCTGCGTTGTTTACCGATCGGATTTCGAAGATCCGGTCGACTGGTTCAATACTCTGAAGAACCAGTTCAACGTCAACCGCCCCCTGCCGTACAAGGTCGACGGGCACGCCATCGTCGGGGACGGCTGGGACGAGCAGTGGTTCGAAGGTAATTACTACTGGTACCACATGAACTACGGATGGCCTAACGACAGCCGCGACACATGGTATGCGCTAGACGGGCTACACCTCGGCACCGAGGACGAGTACGTAATCGCCATCGTTGTCCCCGACTGCGCGATCGGGGGAACGCTGGCGTCGCTATATTACGCCGCAGTGCGCTACTTCGACCAGGATGTGTCGGGCACCAACTCCACGTTCTTTGCCGGGCATGGGCTCCAGATCCTCAAGTCCGGATTCCTGCTGTTCAACAACGGCGGTCCGACGGCCGCCATCAGGTTCTACGGGGCGCCGGATCTCAAAACGCGCTTCTTCCTCGAAGGCGACTTGGCGGGCAAGACGCGTATTTCGATCCAGGGCGGCGGGATGAAGATCAACGGCGGTGGCGAAATGGTCATCCGCTAGGACAGACTGACTCTGCGCTGATGCGCACTGCTCTGTGAAGCGCACAGCGATGGAGATCCACCAATGCGAAACAAACCCATCAGCCTCACACTGGGCCTCATCGCCCTGCTCGCTGCGGCCAGTGTCGTGGCGGACGACTTCAGCCTCGAGTGGTGGACCATTGACGGCGGCGGAGGCATGTGGACCACTGGCGTTGCGTATGAACTTAGCGGCACTATCGGTCAACCTGATGCGAGTGCGATGACCGGCGGCGACTTTGCATTGACGGGTGGATTCTGGGCGGTGGTACATACGACCCCGGCCCCGCTCCCGGGTGACTGTGATGACGACGGTGATGTGGACCTTGTCGACTTCGCGAACTTCAGCGACTGCCTGCTGGGCCCAGATCGTGGCGTCGGATCGAATTGCGACTGCTTCGACTTGGACGATGACGGCGACGTTGACCTGGCCGATTTCACCGAGTTCCAGGCGTACTTCACAGGGAATTGACGGCGAAGCCGTGGGCCGATATGAGCAAACACGGTCAGGCCACGCCCGTTGTCCGCGCACGTGCGAAGATGGCATCGGGACGGGGGGGGAACTGGTGAGCACCTTGTGAGTACCCGAGATGTCCGAGAACGTAACGTGCTGCCAAAAAACAACTTAAGATTGGAGGCGGGGGGAATCCAGGGCCAGCGCGCATAAATAGGTACTCTGGGTAATATAGGCAATCTAGCATTCGCCGCCGTTTTCGGTTATATCTTGCTCAACCTTGACGGATGGAACCGCAAGGAATGACAGCAGGAGGATAGAACCGATGGCCAATGGCACTGCAACGTTGAAGTCTATTGTCGAACACTTCGAGTCGCTACCCGATCCCCGACACACACGCAACCGGCGACACTTGCTGGGCGACGTGCTCGTCATATCCGTGTGCGGCGTGATCGTCGGCTGCTCGGGCCCCACGTCGATTGAACGCTGGGCCAAAGCAAGAAAAATAATGGCCTTATCCCCATTTACCTCACGAAGGCCTACCACTGCTATACAGTGCAGCCGTAGTCCGCCAGCAGGAACGCCAGGTCGGACAGGTCAACGTCGCCGTCGCTGTCGAAGTCGGCGCCGGGATTATATTCCGGTTCGCCGATCGAACTGCCGTACGCTCCGAGCAGGGCCGCCAAGTCTGACAGGTCCGTATCTCCATCGCCGTCGACGTCTCCGGCGCAGCCGATGCAATCCGGCAGATAGAAGACGTATGCCGAGCCGGAGTCTTCGCCGTTGTCGTCGTCATTGGGCGCGCCGATTATGGCGTTGTCGGCCGAGATGGACACGGAGAGGCCGAACAAGTCGTTCTCCGCGGCGTCGGAGGCTGTGAGCTTGACGGTTTCGGTCATGTCCTCCCAGCCGTCGATCGGCATTTCAAAGACGTAGGCCGAACCGGAAGCGGCTCCATTGTCGCAGTCACCACCAGCACCGGCCACGGCCATGTCGCCCGAGATGGACACGGAAGAGCCGAAAGCATCCTCCGCAGAGCCGTCGGAGGCGGTGAGCTTGGCCAACTCGATCCAGCTTTCCGGCGGGCCAAGATTATAGCAAAACACATAAGCCGAGCCGGCGTTTTCGCCGTTGTCATCGTCACCGTGTGCGCCGACAATGGCGGTGTTGCCGAAGATCGACACCGAGAAGCCGAAGTAATCGGATTCCGCGCCATCGGCTGGCATGACCTTGGCCTCCTCGACCCATTCCTCCGAAGGTCCGGAATCATAACGAAACACGTACGCCGAGCCGGCTTGATCGCCGTTGGTATTGTCGTCAGAGGGCGCTCCAACCACGATCAAATCACCTGAAATCGACACGGACTGGCCGAAGTTGTCGGCATATTCAGTATCGGAGCCCAGGAGCTTGACCTGTTCTCCCCAGCCTGCCGGCGGACCGGGTTCGTACTGAAATACGTATGCACCATAATACGACCCGACCACGATCTGCTGGGGCGGCGGAGTAAGGCAGGCGCCCGCGGTGTTTACGTACACGGCCACGGAAAGGCCGAAGCAATCACCCGAACCGGGCATGGCATCGGATGCCAGCAGCTTGGCCTCCTCGACCCAGTTCAACCCGTCGAAACGGAACACGTACGCCGAACCGGTGAAAGGAATGCCGAGGGGATCGTCATACGGTGCTCCGATGACGGCGATGTCGCCAAAGACTGCCACGGAGTAGCCGAACGCGTCACCCCAGGTGCCGTCGGAAGGCTGAAGTATGGCTTCCTCGACCCAATCCAAGCCGTCGAAGCGATACACGTACGCAGCGCCGGCGGGATCTCCGGCGCGGGCCCCGACCACGGCGACGTCACCGGAGACGGAGACGGACAAACCGTACGCGTCGCCACTCGCGCCGTCCGATGCGAGTAGTTTGGCGACTTCACAGTCTGCGAACAATGCTGTCGTACCGGCCTCGGCGAAGGCGCCGACGGCCATCACAAGTTTCATAATACGTACTGTCGTGTTCATGTCTTTCCCTTTCTCTTAGCATTGTTTAGTAGGACTTAACAGTCATTCTTGTCCCCGATCCGCCGTACGCCACAAGCGAGGGGTCTCTGTGGCGGAGGCGTCCCACAGAAGACCCGCTCGTTTGCGCTCAGGGCTCCCTTTCGCACTGCCCAAGTTATCATGCCTCTAGCGATTCCACACTGTTATGGAATCTCCTCTCCGTAATTCCCCAGCAAAGCGGCCAGGTCTGTCAGGTCAGTGTCGCCGTCGCCGTCGATGTCGCCGCCGGCGTCGACGCCGTACGATGCCAGCAGCGTGGCGAGGTCTTCCAGGTCGACGTCGCAGTCACCGTCGAGATCGCCGGCGATGTTACGCAGCCAGGTGGCCTGGCCCGGCGTCAAATCATCTGACGGCGAATAGACGAGCAATGGTTCGCCCTGATTCGCCGCCGACTCCTGGAAGAATGTGAAGTTGGTTCCGGGGATATCTATCAGATCTTCCCAATCCGTCCCGTTGAACGGAAGCGAAGTCAATTGGATTACGTCGTCCTGCATGCCGTAGAATGTCGCGATCGCGTTCGCTCCACGGTAAAATGACACGCGAGACCGTGTTTTATAGAACATGCGATCTTTTTCTGTGTAGTAATAGGCATCATACACATCATCCCAACCGACACCTGCCCGATAGAGTATGTGGGGGTAGGCGATGTGGCCAACAAGCTCACCATCGACTATTTCATTAGGAGCATTCTGGTTTGCAAGGAGCACATCGCCGGCATCGTTCACATCCGCACTAGCGAAGACTTGTATGCTCCCCTGATCGGCGCCGTACAGGCCGTGCGGCGATTGCCATACGCCGTTCTCCATTCGGCTCGCTTGCAGCACTCCACATTGGCTGCCCCAGAACACCGTCACATTGCCGAGGTGATCGACGGCGCCCGGCCAACGGCTGCCCGTATCATAGCATCCATAGGTGACCCCCAAGCTGTTGGGCAGTATCTCGACGGGCGCCCAGCTTTGTGTCTGCAAGTCAAATCGCTGGCTATACATCACACTGGGATCGCCATAGGCGTTACCTGCCATGTAGACGAGGGAGATCGCCGTGCCGTCTCGATTCGCAAGCAGAGTCGGTAGTAGCATGTAATCTATCGTGGACGGTGACACCTGTACCACTTCACTCCACACGCCACTGGCTGCGTCGTAAGTCTTTCCGAACATCGTTCCATCTCCCCACACGACTACGACGTTTCCATGGCAGTCGACCGCCGCTTCAATGTAGTAGCCGAAACCCACCGCCTCCGGCCCCGACCAACCAACGCCCGGTTCGTAGCGCCACGCGTTCCCGTCGATAGCCACAACCGTGATGTTGTCGTTCGAGTCGATCACGGCCTCTACGCTATGGCATGAGCCTCCCAAGAGCACCGGTTCCTGCCAGGTCCCGTCGTGCCCGTTGGAACGTCGCGCCTGCAAGGGTGGTCCGTTGATCACCCACGCATCCCCTTGGCTGTCAAATAGGATATCGTGCACATAATGGTTCGAACCCAGCGGATAGATGTCGGCCGCTTCACTCCAGTAGGGGCAGGTGTCACCCCGAAGCAAATGGCCGCCCCCGCCTCCGTTGTCGCCGGAGGGTTTGGGGCCGCGCGCGACAATAAGGCCGCGGTTCCCATCGATGACGTACCCGCTGCCCAAAACGATGAGTCCGTTATCCAGACGCTCCCACGATGGCACTGCCGGATCCGCGAAAGTGACCTGCCACACCGTGGTTCCGTCGGCTTGCACGGCGGCCAACCTACCGGCAGTCGCAACAATTGTGGGTTCCTGAGAATCTTCGGCGACAACAGTCGCACACAAACAGAGATATAATCCTGTTATGACACTTCGCTGTACGATCTTCATGGCTGTATTCCTTTCTTCATCGAATATTGCCAAATGCGTGTTCGTAGCCTGCGTCCGGCGCGGAGACCGGAGACGCTACGGCAACTCCTCTCCGTAGTTCCCCAGCAAGGCTGCCAGGTCCTCCAGGTCGGTGTCGCTGTCGCCGTCGATGTCGCCACCGGCACCATCGCCGTACGAACCCAGCAGCACCGCCAGATCGCCCAGATCGACATCGCAGTCGCCGTCGAGGTCGCCGGCCAGGTCACGCAGCCAGGTAGCCCAGATCCCGAAGGCGTCACCTATCAATTCCTCCGGGTCGAAGACCAAGAGCAACTCGCCCCCGTTGGCCTCCATCTCCTGGAAGAAGGCGGGGTACTCCTGTGGAACATCCAACAACTCCGACGACCAATCCGTGCCGTCGTACAGCAAGGAGGTCAACTGCTGTACCCCATCCTGTGGAGCAAGGAAAGTGGCGACAGCATTCCCGCCGCGATAAGCCGCGATGCGCGTACGCGTCGTTAAAGGACAGGAATACGTATATGGGTTGTACGTCGGATCCCAACCGACGCCGGCGCGATATCGGAAGGCATAGAGATTGATGATCCCGTCTTCGTAGCGTGTGAATGCACCGAACACATCCCCGTTCTCGCTTGAGGTCAGGTCGGCAAAGTCCACGATGTCCGCCCAGAAAGGCCCCGGCTCCAGCAGTTCGTGGGCCGGTTGCCACACGCCGCCCTCCGTTCGCGAGGCGTACACGCCGTATGGGCCGGGCACGGCAGTCTGCCAGAGCACCGTCGCCTCGCCATTGGAGTCCACAGTGATCGGAAAGCTCGAATCCCACGTGCCGAGAAGGACTCCGACCGACTCACTGCCGGGCAGGAACTCCGGCGGATCCCATGTATCATCGGCCCAATTATAACGGTTGGCATACATTCCCCCTTCGTAGAACGACATGTACGCGACGTACAAGGCGCCGCCGGGTTCATTCTGATCCATCCCCACGTAATAGCTGGGGCTAGCGATTTCTTGCAACGTATCCCAGTCCCAGTCGCCGGCGTCCGAATCGTAGCGCATGCTAAATAGCCTGCTCGAAGCTGCAAGCTCGAACAGGGCGAGCCACTCTCCGTCGCCGCCGGCCGCGATCCCATAGTAGTGGATGCTCTGCGGGTGGTTAACCAAGTTTCGGGGCTCATCACTCCAGCCGACGCCAGGTTCGTATAGTGTCCACGTCAGAATGAAGTCGCTTGTCCGAATGACAACCATGATGTTGTCATCCGGGTCGATCGCCGCCTTCGCGTGTACGGGGCTCAGGTAACCGTTACTGATCGTTACCGGGTCGCTCCAGGCGCCATCGGGTCCGGTGGAATGCCTCACGATCACGTCGTTGTTATTCTCGACGTAGAACACCCACGCGTTTCCCTGGCTGTCGAAGATGATGTCCTCAATATGGATCCAGGGGCCGGCTGTCGAGTTGAGCTCGGCGATGTCGCTCCAATGCGGACAGGTATCGTTTGGGGGAGTATCGCCGTCGCGGCCGCCATCGCCGCCCTTGCCGTTGTCGCCATCCAGCAGGCCGTGAACCCGCGCGACGAGTCTGCCGGACTTGTCGATCACCGCCCCGTCGTCCAGGATGATGAGCCCGTTGTCCCGCGCGGCAATCAACTCGCCCGGCGCCGCCGTGATCGTGAGTTCCCCGGGGCCTCCAGCGACAACCGTCGCACAAAAACAGAGACACAATGACATGACAATACATCGTTGACTGTTCATCATTCCACTCCTCCTCTATGTTGGCAAGAAACAGAGTACATTTCGAATCCCCTTGGCTTTTCCCTATTCTCCGGTGAGCGGAGTTCACAAGTAATCATGCCTCTGGCGATCCCACGCTGCTACGGCATCTCCTCTCCGTAGTATGCCAGCAGTGTGGCGAGATCGGCCAGGTCCACGTCGCCGTCTTCGTCGAGATCGCCGTCTTCGTATACTGCCCCGCTGGTCATGCCATAGTGTGCCAGCAGTTGCGCCAAATCTTCCAGATCGACGTCACCGTCGTAATCGAGGTCGCCGAGGATGAAGGTGCGCAGCCAAGTGGCCCAGACCCCTGAGCCTACTTCTCCCTCCCTCGATTGGAAGACGAGCAGCGGCTCATTCTGATCGGACTCGATTTCCATTAACTGCCCGCGCCATTCTTCGGGAATGTCCACCTGCCCGCCCCAGTTCGTTCCGTCGTACAGCAGCGATGTGAGCTCGAGTTCCGACGTATTGAACGTGGCAATCGCGTTTACCCCGCTGTAGAAGCAGACACTTACGCGGGTGAGTGGGTCAATTGCGTTGCTGAGGAATTCCGGCTCATCCCACCCGCTGCCGGCTCGATAGCGAAACGAGCAGAGCCGGTACGTACCTTCGTGATAGATTGGCAGCATGCCGAGCACGTCGCCATACTCGCTCACGTCGGCATTGCCACTGTACTCCACACAGGTATGGATCGGCGATTCCAGCAAATCGCGCGGCGGTTGCCACACACCCTGATCCGTTCGGCTGGCGCGCAACAAGAAGGTATCCCCCGAGGGTTTCTCCCAGAACAGCGTCGCTTCACCGAGTTCATCGACGGTCATCGGGATGGCGGTATAAGACGTCGCAAGACCAAACGCGCAGTGCTCGCTGTCGGGCAGCACCTCAGCCGGCGAAAACTCACGATTCTCCGAGTCGAAGCGGTGGACATAGATCGCTTTGGCGGCTCCGGGGCGCCTTACTACATAAGCCAGGTAGATCGCGGTGCCGGACCGATTCTGGACCAGCGTCGGCAGCACGAGGAAACTCGCGTCCGTCGGAGACACGTAAGACACCTCGCTCCACGTGCCGCTCGACGCGTCATAGACCGCGTAACACATACGGGATTCCATCGTGCGAAACACCGCCACGACGTTTCCGTGGAGATCGACCGCCGCCGAGACATGCGATATTCTATAAAAAAATTCAGTCCAGAACACCACTTCTGGCTCGGACCAGCCCGTGCCTGGTTCGTAGCGTGTCGCCAAAATATACCACTCTAGCCCACCCCGTGCGTCGAACACAAACGTGATGTTGTCGTTGGAATCGATCACTGTTGAGGTGAGTGTGCCAGCCCTACCATACACCTCTTCAGGCGGTTGCCATGTTCCGTCATGTCCATTGGAACGCAACATCTTCGTCGATGAATCCCGGATCATCACACAGGCATTCCCCTGGCTGTCGAACAGGATTGGCCCCCCGTAGTCACTCGGGAAGCTGCCGCTCAGCTCACTGATCGGAGCTATGTTACTCCAATAGTGATAGGCGCCGTCCCGCGGGCTGTTCGCTTCGGCGATAACGCTTGCACACAGACAAAGACTCAATATGGTTATGGTACTTCGTTGTATGTTGATCATTGCTGTTTTCCTTTCTTCAATATTGGTGTCGTCTTCGACGACGCCGTACACGCGTGGCAATGTACTGAGGTGACGCCGGCTTACGGCGCCGCGTCGCGCAACCAGGTAGCCCAGGTCCCATGGGATCCGCCATACAGCTCTGCTCCCTCGAAGATAAGCACCGGCTCTCCCTGGTCGGCTGCTATCGCCTGATAAAACGTAGGCCACCCTTCCGGAATATCCAGCAACTCATTCTCCCAAGTCGTCCCGTCGTACAGGATCGACAGCAACTGGTCGTCGCCGCCGGCTACGCCGTAGAACGTCGCCGCGGCGTGTGCCCCCTGGTAGAAGCAGACGCGCGAACGAGTGCTGTATGGCCAGTACACGTCATATGGATTCTCCTCTTCCCAGCCGACGCCGGCTCTATAGCGCAGCGCGTGGAAAGACCCGGCTTCGGCAAACACGCAGAGCACATCGCCGGATTCGTTCACATCAATGTCGGCGAAGCTCTCCATATTGCCGCAACTGCATGTGGCCTGGAATGCGTGCGGCAGTTGCCACACGCCGTTCTGCGTTCGAGCCGCGCACACTTGTTGTAGGCCCGAGCCAACGCTCCTGCCTATCCTTCGCCAGAACACTGTCACTTCGCCGAAGTCATCGACGGCGACCCGGAGGTTACAACCCGGCCCGTAGCAGCCAGCGGAAATCCCCCAGCTACCGGGCACCATCTGACGCGGCAACCATTGCTTGCTGTCCGAATCAAAGCGATGGACGTAGAGCGCGTGCGGCTCCCAGTCATAATCGCGCGTCGCCAGGTAGGCCAGGTAGATCGCGGTGCGGGACCGATTATTGGCGACTGTGTGCAATGCGCTGCCAAAACTGCCCCCTGGCGGAAGACCGCTCTGTGGCGGGCCCCACGTGCCGCTCGCCGCGTCGTAGACGAAGCTCAACCCCACTTCATCAATTACCGCCACCACGTTTCCATTGAGGTCGACCCCGGCGGTGATGTTCTGGAAAAAGCTCGACGAGCAGTATATGTCTGTTATCCCGGACCAGCCCGTGCCTGGTTCATAGCGCCGCGCGCCAAGCCCGTAACTGCGCCCACGAATGAACTTAAACAAGAGCGTAATGTTGTCGTCAGCGTCTATCACGGGTACAGCGGTTGACCCCCAAATGGTTTCCGGCGGTTGCCAGGTTCCGTCGTGCCCGTTTGAACGTTGTACAGTGCCACCCCAATTGAAGAACGCCCACGCATTCCCCTGACTGTCGAAGAGGACTTCTTTGGGATTTTCGCCCGGACCAAGCTCGGCCAACGCGCTCCAATAGGGGTCGCCCCGCTTGCCGCCACGCCCGCCGGAGTTATCTCCCGGGTCGCCGGCTTGGTTGGTATCGCCGCCCGGCTGTTTGTGTAATCGCGTGAGCGCCCTCCCGCATTTGTCGAGCACCATCCCGTCGTCCAGGACGATCAGACCGTTGTCCAGCCGCTTCCACGACGGCGCCGCCGAGCCCAGACGACGTACTTTCCAGACCACCATCCCGTCGGCATTTGACGCAGTCAATTCGCCTGGCTTTGCAGCAAGGACCAGATTGTTCTTCTTAACCGGCGCCGCGGTATCGTTCGGCGCCGCGCCCCAATTCGACTCCGGCGCCGGGCCGGGCACGAACGATGGCTGCGCCTGTGCCAGGCCGGCGATCAATACGCTCGCCGACAGCAGCAGCAGTCCTGTTGTCAAACTTCCTCGTTTCTGAATTGTCATTGACTTGCCTCCTTTAACATGACCTGTGTGATCAAGCCGCTCCATATCGCCCACGGCAACCATCTTTACTTTGGAGTGCAACTCCACATTTGTTTACCGCGTAGGCCTCGCCTCCGCATTTGCTATCTCATGTTGTTCCACCGGTCTCCGGCGCTTCCGGCAGGTCGTTTAGCATCGCGACCGTCGTTGGCAGCGGCGGAAACTCAATACGTACCCGGTATACGTCAAACTGGTCCGCCTCCCAGCCCATGCGCTCCATCACGTAGCCCACCATTTCCACATACCGCGGAACGTCCGGCGTGCGGATACTTGAGAGCCCTTTGCCTAGATGCTGCACGGTCTCGAACACCGGTATTCGGTCTCCGGCCCGCTGCGCGGACGGCTGGCGCGGGTCCACCAGGAGATCGTTGTACACTTCCAGTCTCGGCTCGATTGGGCCAAACAAATCCCGATGTACGAATTGATCCAGAATCAGCACTGCGCAGGGGGTGCGAATGTGACATGCGACTCCCCACTCCCAGAAATGCGGGTCGCGGTAACGCATTCCCACCTTACGCACGATCTCACCCAGGATACAATCCACGGCGCCCGTCTTGCCCACTGTTCCGCCGACCAGCTCGTCCCGGATCGTTCCATCTGATAGGCACACACGTCGGACCTCTGGTATAGGCTGAGTACAAAACCGGCGCAGTAGGGGCACGCCCGCGATTTGGCTGGCTTCGTCCACGGGTTCTAGCAGCTCGTGTGCCGGCGGCGATAACTCGGTCCCGTCGTCGGTTATCGCTTTTGCGGTTTGGATGGGCCACGCAACGTCGGAGCGAATCCGGCGCAACTCAGTAAAGCCGCGCAAACTGACCAAATTGAGCCACGGCTCATCAGGTGCGGGATATACGAATGAGGCCGCCAGGTGCACCCGGGCTTGCACGCCCCAGATGAAGCCGCCCCCGTCAAACAACGCCTTGCGATAGCCGAGCTGTGCATCGTAAGCAGCCTTCCCGGCGTAGCCGGTGGCCATCATCTGGAACGATTCACGGTCGTCGGCGTGAACCTTGATTAACCGCTCGAAATCCGCCATCGCGGCCTCGGCCGAAGCAATCACAGCCGGCTCGATATTCTGCTCCGACGCCGCGTTCAGGAACTTCTTGACGGAAGTACGGCCGGGTATGTGCTGAGCAGCAATGAACGGGTCAGCCTCGTACACTACCTTCGAAATCTGCCAGCCGAGCTTCTTGTGAATTCCCAGTGCTCCCGAGACTTCGTGTGCCCTCGCAACATGTCCCGGCAAAGACTCGATGATGGCGGCAAACGCATTCCGAACTTGCGTGATGATGGTCGCCGCCTCGTCGTCGAATGCGGGCGTTTTCGTTTTTTCTCGTTTTGTGGTCATGGACTCCAACGTAACAGATATCAGTACAGGTTTCAAGGTAAATTTCAGAAACGGTTACAGAAACGCTCATCGATGACCTGTCGTTATCGAAAACGTCGTTCTGGCGAATTCGGCCGACCGACGGCGGGCTCGCTCCGACAGGTCACCCTCGGCCAGCGACTGAATCCGCCATCCGATCCGCTTGATCAGGAAGTCCCTGTTGGTGGGTGATCCTCAGTTGTGGATTCCCAGGCGGTCGCGGACGGATCTGGTTGGGTTCAAGAAGCTGACCCAGCGCGTATTCGAGCTGCTTCGGTGGCGGAAATAGCTGACACCGGGTGCCACTGCTCTTGAGCAGTGCGTTTGCGAGGTGACGGTTCCGCCCAGAGCACTGCTGACGCTTCGGCTGCGCTCAGGGCAGGCGCCGCGGTGGCACACCGGCGGGCGAAACGCTCGCCCCACCCTGAACCCCACGTCCGGCACGGACACCGGACGCTACGGCCTGAACCCTCCGCCTGCTCCGCGGGCACACGCGGCTTCCAACAACGGTGAGAAGCCGATCAACCTGTTCCAGCTCGGATGCCTGTTCGTCATCCGCTCGCCGGTACGATATACTGGTGCCGAGAATGGCTGTGGATGTCGCCGGCGGGGCTGATTGGCGAAGCGGCACGTGCGAGCTTGCGCGGATTCGGCTCGCGGCGCGGAAACTCAGGTTCCAGCGAGAGGGAAGGAAACCATGAGACTACATGAGACTGGGTGGAGGGTGCGCAATCTGAAAGGCACCTTGGTCAACACGCTGTTGGCGGCGGCCGTGTTGCTGGCAGCGGCGACAGCCAACGCACAGGAAACGCTCTACTTCGCGGACATCTTCAACCCCTCCTTTTCGGACGGGTACCTCCGCAAGGTCAACACCGACGGCTCGGGCCTGCAGACGCTGGTGAACACCGGCGGCGGCCTGCGCGGCGTGGCCGTCGATCGCTTCGCCGGCAAGGTCTACTGGACTGACGTGGACGACGATGCAATCCGGCGGGCCAACCTGGACGGGAGCGGTGCGGAGGATCTCGTGACCGCCGGGCTCGCGTTCCCGAAGGTGATTGACCTCAATCTGCTCACCGGCAAGCTCTACTGGGGTGACCAGACCCTGGGGCAGATCGGCAGCGCGGATCTTGACGGATCCAACGCCGCGCCGCTCTTGTCCACCAACTTTTCCAGCGGGCTGGCGGTGGACCCGGTCAACGGCAAGCTCTACTGGAGCGCTTATATCGACGGGCCCCCGTGGGACCAGGGGGAGATTCTACGCGCCAATCTGGACGGTTCCGGCGTCGAGACCGTCGTGACGGGCGCCGGCAAGCCGGCCAACATCGCGCTGGACATCGCCGCCGGCAAGGTCTATTGGACCGACTATGCATTTGACGTGGTTCGCCGTGCCAATCTCGACGGTTCGGACGTGGAGGACCTCTTCATCGTCGGCGATAACCTCAACCCAGGCGGCATCGCGCTCGACCTGCCCGAGGGTAAGGTCTACTGGGGCCAGGATGTCTCCTACCCGCCTTACGTCGGCAAGATCATGCGGATGAACCTGGACGGTTCGAACCAGGAGGACGTTGCCACCGACCTCGGGATGGTCACCGACCTGGCCTTGCCGGCGCCCCTGCCCGGCGACTTCGACGACGACGGCGACGTGGACCTGGACGACTTCGACATCTTTGCCGGCTGCATGACCGGTCCGGATATTCCGACTGGTCCGGGTTGCGAACCGGCCGACATCGACGCCGATGGCGACGTGGACCTGGCCGACTTTGGCGTTTTTCAGGCGGCGTTCACGGGATCGTGAACCGGAAGCACGACGGAGACCGCGGCACGCCAGTGTCCACGGCAGTGACCTGTGCGACGCAGGTCGCCGCCGGAATGTTGAACGTGAGGAGATCGAAGATGATGAGCTTGACCAGCAAACAAGTGGCGCGGCGCCAGCCGCGGGTGTGCGCGTGGGTAGCGCGGATCGCGGCGGCGCTGGCCGCTGTCTCGGCCATCAACGGCGCGACAGCCGGGGATTTGGATCAGACCGGCACACTGTGGGCACCCTATCTGGAATGGAGTCTGGACAACCCTAGCTTTGAGGGGAATCCGTTCGATTTGGTTGCCACCGTGACCTTCGAGCACCAGGGTACAGGCGAGACACGCACGACGGAGATGTTCTACGACAATGGCACGACCTGGAAGTTCCGTTTTGCCGGTACAAGAACAGGCTTATGGGCTTTTACAACATCCAGCGACGATCCCGAACTCGATGGGCACACTGGGCAGGTGACGATTGAACCGAATCCGAACCCGACCATCAAGGGGTTCCTTGCATCGGACGGGAACAAATATGTGCGCCGGATTAACGCGGCCGGCGACCTGGAGGCATATAGGCTTAATGTCTATATGAATGCTCACAACTTCGACACATTTATCGCCGGTGAGAACTACGCTGATCCGGTGGTCGCCGAGGCGTATCTTCAGGAAGCCGGCGAGCTTGGGTTCGATTGTGTCTTCACATACGTCGTCAACAGTTGGTTCGAGTTTGGCACGAAGGCTTGGAACGAACACGATAGCGAAGATCCCGATCCACAAACTTTCGAGACGCTTGAGAGCATGATCACAACTATCCACGGTCTCGGCGGCCGCTTGCAGATCTGGGCCTGGGGTGATGAGGCTCGCAGATGGACACCAATCGGCGTAGGCGGGATCAACGGCATTCCGGACAAGCGCCTCCAGCGATACATTGCCGCCCGTCTCGGACCGATTCCCGGGTGGAGCATGGGTTATGGGTTCGACCTTCAGGAATGGGTAACGGAAGAGCAGGTGGAGGAATGGGCCGCTTACATGCACGCGCACCTCGGCTGGCAACATCTGCTGTGGGCCCGGGGACGCTCGAATTCCGAGCTTGACGTGGTTTCCTACTCTGGTAGCGGCCCGAATACCTATCAGGATGTAGTCAATGCACTCGAAAGCGATCCAAGCCGGCCGCATCTTTATGAGGAACGCTTCACGTACATGCGCTGGGACAAATACGACATGGAGACGACACGGAGACACCAGTGGTGGTATGCCATGGCCGGCGGCATGGGATCCTGGTGGGGCTTTTTCTCATTTAGCCCGTATCCATACCCGAACCCCGAGCAACTCTTGACTTGCGGCATGTTCTGGACTGATCGATTCTGTATGGACATGGACCGTGCGAATGATCTGACGGACGGGTATTGTCTCAAGGCGGCGGACAACACTCGCTATGTCTTCTACAAAGAGGACGCAACATCCATCGAGATGAACCTCGGCGGGATGAATGGCTTACAGCCCGCAATGGCTGTGGATACAAAGACGGACTACACCGAGATTCCACTCGGGCAGTTGAATCCCGAGGCACAGACGTGGACGGCACCGTATTCTTCCGATTGGGCGATTGCCGTCGGAGGTTTCGGTCTCCCGCCCGACGAAACACCGCCTACCACGCCCGCCATTCTTGACGCGGTCGCGGCAAGCGAGTCGCGGATCGATCTGACCTGGACCGAAGCGGAAGATCCGGACACCGGCATCAGCGGTTACATGATCTATCGCGACGATCTGCTGGTCGCCAGCGTGCCGCCGACGCCGCTATCGCACAGCGATACCGGACTCGACGAACAGACCGAATACACGTACGAGGTCTCGGCGGTCAACGGCGGCGGGCTCGAGGGGGCGCGTAGCGATCCAGTTAGCGTAACGACACTGGCGGACACGACGCCGCCGACGATCGTCTCAGTGACTGCCGGCGGCGGTCCGCACGTCGTGACGATCGTTTTCAGTGAGCCTGTAACAGAGGCATCCGCCCAGGCGATCGAGAACTACACAATTGATTACGACGTCACGGTTACGAATGCGGCGCTCGAGCCTGATACGATCACGGTTACATTGACTACCTCGACGCTCGCGGAGGGAGTCATCTACACGCTGACGGTCAACGACGTGCGGGATTGTTCGATCGCCGGCAATGTCATCGAACCTGATTCGCAAGTTGAGTTCACGTTCGTGTCGCGGGTCAACGATGGTTTGGTAGTGCTCTACGACTTCGCGGAGAGCGAGGGAACGACGGTCCACGACGTCTCGGGCGTGGGCACGCCGCTGAATCTGGAATTAGCCGATCCGGGGGCGGCGGAATGGGTTGAGGGCGGCCTCTCGATCACCAACAGCACGATCGTCCAGTCGGCCGCCGCGGCCACCAAGATCATCGACGCGTGCATGGCGAGCAATGAGATTACGATCGAGGCCTGGATCGTGCCGGCGAACACAAGTCAAACCGGCCCGGCCCGGATCGTAACGCTGTCCGCCAATACCTCGGTGAGGAATTTCACACTCGGACAATCGTCGACGGCCTATGACGTTCGTCTGCGCACAACGGAGACCTCGAACAACGGAATCCCATCGCTGACCAGCCCGGCCGGCACCGCGACCACGGAGCTGACGCACTTCGTTTACACGCGCGGCGAGACTGGGCAGCGGACTATCTACGTCGACAACGCCGAATGCGCGAGTGGCAGCATCGGCGGCGACTTCTCCAACTGGGACACCGGGTACCGTTTTGCACTGGCAAACGAACTCACGCTGGACCGCCCCTGGCTCGGCGAGTTTCGCTTGGTGGCCATCTACGATCGCGCGCTCGAGCCGGCGGAGGTCGCGCAGAACTTCGACGCCGGCCCGGACGGCCCCGGTCTGACCGGCGCCCTCGACGGCGATGGCGACGTGGACATCGACGACTTCAACACATTCGCCGACTGCCTGGCCGGCTCGGACGTTTTCGACCCGCCGCCCGGCTGTAACCCTGGCGATTTCATCAACGCCGACCTGGACGGCGACGGTGACGTGGACCTGACCGACTTCGCCAGATTCCAGGAGGTGTTCACTGGTCCATGAGTTTCCCTGAACCAACCGGCATACTGAGCCTCGTTTCGCGCGGAAGCTCAAGGCCGGATTCGGTGGATTCGAAGAGTTTTTCGCCAAGCGGTTGGTTGAGCGCTGCGAACCCGTGAGTTAACCACGAGATCGCTGAGCTACTGCAACACGTCTCCACGAAGTCAGCGAAGCTGCTTTCGGCACCACTGTGGACTGGGAACGGGTCCGGAAAACGGGGAGCCTGGTTGGTCCGGTCGTGTTGCCTGTATTCGGCATAGCACAACCCCCCAAGAATCCAGGCTTTGCACGGCACACTGGGAAACGCGAACTATCGCCTTAATGCTCGCCGGTTGTCGCGGGCCTGTGCGATGATCTCCTCCTGCACGTTGCGCGGGGCTTGCTTGTAGCAGCTGAATTCCATGCTGAACGTGCCGCCTCCTTGCGTCGCCGAGCGGAGATCGGTCGCGTAGCCGAAGATGTTTGCCAGCGGCACCTCGGCTATTACGATCGTGAGGTTGCCCCGGTCGGCGGTGCCGAGGACGGTGCCGCGCCGGCCGATCAAGTCACCGACCACCGCGCCTTGAGCAGCGGAGGGCACCTCGACCTCGATCTTCATGATCGGTTCGAGGATCGCCGGCTGGGCCTTGAGATAGGCTTGCCGGAATGCTTCCCGAGCGGCAACCTGGAACGCCAGGTCGGACGAATCGACCGAGTGCGACGTGCCGTCTTCGAGGATCATCTTGATTCCCACGACCGGATAGCCCGCCAGCGGTCCGTTCATGCGCGCCACCTGAAAACCCTTGTCGCACGACGGGATGTACTCGGTGGGAATGCGGCCGCCACGGACCAGGTTCTCGAAGACGTACTCCTCCGACTCCTCGGCGGCCAGCGGGACCATCTTGCCGACGACGTGGCCGTACTGGCCGGAGCCTCCGGTCTGCTTCTTGTGGCGATAGTTGAACGGGGCCTCGCGCGTGGGGGCTTCGCGGTAGTTGACCCGCGGCGCGCCGACTTCGACCGCGCACCCATATTCGCGTCTGATCCGCTCGACGTAGACATCGAGTTGCAGCTCGCCGATGCCGGCAATGATCGTCTCGTTGCTCTCCGGGTCGCTATGTACGTGGAAGGTCGGATCCTCGCGCACAAAGCGGTGCAGCGCCTTGCCGAGCTTGTCGCGGTCGACGCCCCGGGCGGGGCTGATCGCCAGCGAGATGACCGGTTCCGGCGTCTGAATATTCTCCAGCGCATAGTTCAGCTTGTCGTCGCATAGTGTTTCGCCCGACGCGCACGCTGCCCCAATGATCGCGACGATGTCACCCGGGCCCGCCTCGGTGACATCTTCACGCTCGTCGGCGTGCATACGCACCATACGCCCGATGCGCACGCTACGGCGCGTCCGCGTGCTGAAGACCGTCGTACCCTTCTTCAACCGGCCCTGATAGACCCGCGTGTACGTAAGCTGGCCAAACGAATCGTCGACCAGCTTGAAAGCCATCGCCACCAGCGGCGCGTCCGCATCGGCCGTCATCGCCACTTCGGCTCCGTCGTTGTCGTTGTCACGCGCGTAGTACATTCGGTCCAACGGCGACGGCAGGTAGTCCACCACGGCATCCAGCAGAGGCTGGATACCCTTATTCTTGTACGCCGAGCCCATCATCACCGGCACAATCTCCCGGCTGATGGTCAGACGCCGAATCACCGTGTGAAGTAGCTCGATCGTCGGCTCCCGGTCGTCCAGCATCAACTCCATAAGCTCGTCGTCATAGAGCGACAGCGCATCGAGCATGCCGTGCCGCGCGCGCTGGGCCTCTTCGACCAACTCGGCCGGGATCGGACCCCGTCGGACAGATTCGCCGCGCTCACCGTGGAAGTAGACAGCCCGCATCGTGACCAGGTCGATAACGCCCTGGAACTCTCGCTCCAGACCGATCGGTATCTGCAACTGGACGGTTTCCAGCCCGAGCTTCTGTTCGATCTCCAGCACGACACGCGCCGGATCGGCGCCAATCCGGTCCAGCTTATTGATAAAGGCGATGCGCGGAACGCTGTAGCGTTTCATCTGGCGATCAACCGTGAACGACTGGGACTGTACGCCACCTACCGCACATAGCACCAGGATGGCGCCGTCGAGCACGCGGAGCGAACGTTCCACCTCGACGGTGAAGTCGACGTGGCCGGGGGTGTCGATAATGTTGACCTTGCGATCGAGCCAATCGACCGTGGTCGTGGCGGAGGCAATGGTGATGCCGCGCTCTTTTTCGAGCTCCATGTGATCCATGGTGGCACCGTCGCCGGCCCCGCGTACCTCACTCATCGTGTGGATGCGGCCGGAGTAGAAGAGCATCCGCTCGGTCAGGGTGGTCTTACCCGAGTCG
>JAUWNI010000117.1 GCA_030612705.1 Phycisphaerae bacterium
TCGCAGACGCGTCAGACAATCGGTATCGACGGGCTGTATACCCACTTGTTGGGCTCGGCCGAGAAGGGCTATCTGAACATGCTCGGCGGCGGTGAGTCGTACAGCCTGATCAGCGATCCCAACCGGGCCGCTGAAATCGCTACCAAGGCAGCCGCCCAGCTCGCCACGGTCCAGGGTCGCGTCGGCGGTTTCCAGAGGTTCCAGGTCGGGACGGCAATCAACCAGCAGGACGCGACCAAGGAAAGCCTCTCGTCGGCTCTGAGCACGATCCGGGACGTTGACTACGCCGCTGCGACGGCCGACATGAACCGCCAGAACGTGCTGATGCAGACGGCGATGTCATTGCTGGGTCTGGCCAATCAACAGAGTGCCCAGGTCCTACAACTATTGCGATAGTTCCACGGAACTCCAAGCGAGGCTTTGGTCTCGTAGCAGGCCGGGCGGTTAAACCCGCCCGGTCTTTTTGGTTATCGGGTAGCCCCTCCGATAACGGCCGGCTCTAGTGCTCTGCCACAGTTGATCCGATGGATCATCGTTGATTGGGTGGCCCACCTCTTTAGAGGTGGGGGACACGAATAGGGCCTCGATTCGTGTCCCCCACGGCTAAAGCCATGGGCCACCCACCCATCAATTGATGTGTGACAGAGCACTAGATGGCGTTCTCTCAATCAGACCTTCGCGCTCAGTAACCACAACCACTCCACATTTCCTCCGTGGCCTGCCAGGGGACTCTGGATTTCGCCCGCGATCTGCCAGGCCAAGTCGAGCACGTCCTGACGACACATTGCCAGCACTTCGTCATGTCGTTCGTGCGGCAGCACGCCGCCGCGTAGCCAATCCCGCGGCGCTTCGTAATGCGGCTTGATCAGCGAGACCACGTAGCCATCGGGTTTGAGCGCTCGCCGCGCGGCCGGGAGGATCAATCGCTGCGGTGTCCAACCGACATCGATCGTTACCAGGTCACAGCGCTCGGGGCAATCGAACCGCAACGCGTTTGTCCGCTCGCAAACCACCACCCGCTCGTCATTTCGCAAATGACAGTCGAGCACGCCGTAGCCGGGTTCGACGGCGTAGACCTTGGCCGCTCCGTGTTGCAGCAGGCAGTCGACGAACCCTCCGACGTGGCTGCCGAGGTCCGCACAAACCAGACCCACGACGTCCAGCTCAAACGCGTGCAGGGCGGCGTGCAGCTTCGACCCGCCCCGCGAAACGTACTGCCGCTCGGCGGCGCTCATGGCATGGCCGGTCGGCGGCGAACCACCGTCCAGACCCCGGCGGACGAGCGTTCGAGCTCCACCGCCAGATATTGCCGCGTCCACTCGATTCCCTGCCCGTCGATACGCAGCACGATACTTCGGTCCCTGGCCAGCGGCAGCCCTTCACGCGTGATTCGCAGCCGACTGACGTTGTCCGTTGTCAATTCCAGCTTCGTCGGCAACTCGATGGTTGCAGTAACCCTGGCGTCCTGTCCGGAATGGAGTTGTTCCACGATCGATACATAGCGCGGCGTCTTCGGCTCCGGCTTTTCCGGCGTCTCCATGTCGATCGTGCCCGCCGACTCGTCACGCGACGCGTCCACAATCGCCGGTTCGGTCGCGGCGTCTTCTTGACGAGCAACCTCCGCGGAACCTATGTCTTCCTCTTCGCCGGAATCCGCGCGCGGCTGTGCTACTTCCACACCCGGCGCCGTCGAACGCGTACAGCAAACCAGCCCGAATCCGCACAGCAACACGAACGCCGCCGTACTGATTGCCAACACCGTGCCACGCTTAACAATCACCGGACACCTCCCGCAAAGCCGTCAAACAAGTCGAAACCGGACGCTGCGTGACTACCCACATTCCGAAATCAGTGTGCGTAATCACGCGCCGACAACCGAGCCCGCGGCGCAAGCGAGAGATTTGTTCCCGCTGCGTTTTCTTGGCTGAGACCCTCGCTTGCGCTTCGGGCTCTGATTGCATGGCACGTTTCCGCACACAGCCATATAGATGTTTATACATGCCAGCGCCCGCGAAGTCGCGCGGCGGTCATCATGTTACCAACACCTTTACGTCGGTGACTCGCGCGCGTAAAGTCTCGTTCGTACGAGTTTTTCGCATTGTACCCGTCCGGCCGACCGGAAGAGTGTCGAGCCCAATGTAGCGTCCGCCCCCCGTGGCGGACGTAGAGACACGTAACGTACGATCTACGAGGCGGACGTCAGCATACGGAAATCCATCGAGAATCTACGGCCGCCACGGGGGGCGGCCGCTACGGCGGAAGTCGATGTCAACGTCGCTTCAAAGCCAACTTCGCCTGCCCAGCCTGCTCATTCGCAACCGGAATTTCGTCCTGATCTGGGCCGCCTACGGAATCAGTGCCGTCGGCGATCACCTCAGTGAAATGGCCCTGCTCAAGGAGCGCGGCGGGTTCGACCGCACCGACATCACCCGCGTCCAGGCCCTACTGAGCTTCGGATTCTTCCTCCCCTTCGTGTTCATCGGACCACTGGCCGGCTGGTGGGCCGACCGCTTCAACCGAAAGCTGACCATGATCGGCGCCGATCTTCTCCGCGCCGGCGTGATGATCAGCCTGCCGCTCACGATTCCATTTCTCATCGGGCGTGGTTTGGGGGACTACTCGATCGTTTTGCCGTTAATGCTGACGGGGGCGTTTGCCGCGTTTTTCTCGCCGTCCCGCAAAGCATTGCTACCCTCACTTGTCCGCAACGACCAGCTCGTCCGCGCCAACGCCATGATCGGCGCCATGGGCGCGATCGGCGCGATTTTCAGCGGCTGGCTGGGCGGCAAGCTGGTTGACCTGGCGATCGCCGGACACTTCGGCCTCGTCTGGAACTATCGCCTCGACGCGCTAACGTTTTGCCTCAGCGCGGTGTTGCTAGTGTTCTTGTCGATGCGAACCGCTCGCACGCTGCCCCGCGCGCGGCTTACCGGCGTCTGGACACCCATCGTCGAAGGCTTCCGCTACGTCCGTCAACATCGCCGCATCCTGCAAATGATCCTGATTGGAACGATCTTCTGGGCCAGCGGGGGCGTGCTCGTCTCGGTCGTGCCGGCAATTGTAAAGGAAGTGTTCGGCGGCACGTTTTCCGACGCCGGCATGTATCGCGGCCTGATCGCCGCCGGTCTCGCGCTTGGTGCCGGCCTGATGACGATTTTCGGTCCGGCCTTGCCGACCTCCCTGGCCGTGTTGTTCGGCCTGGCGGGCGGGGGTGTCTGGATCCTCGCGCTCGATGCCGCTTTTATCTTCAAGCTGGGGCGCTTCTTCACCGCATTTTGCCTGGTAATGATTGGTACCCATGGTGCCGCGCTGCTCATCTCCGTGACCGTCATCATTCAACGCTTTGTACCCGACTCACGCCGCGGGCGCGTCTTCGGCGTTTCCGACATGGCCACGACCGCCGCCATGGTTCTCGCGACCGGTCTGCTGGGCCTGCCGCACATCCCCAACCTCGATCTCTATATTCCCTTCCTGCTCGCTTTCGTCGGGCTCGGTTTGCTCGTAGCGTTATATCTGGCGTGGCGTGAATATCGCCGGGGGGAAACAGTCTCGCCTATCCTGAGCATTCTACATAAGCTCGCCCGTTTTTATGCCCACTTCTGGTGCCGCGCGCGGCGTGACGGGATCTGCACCATCCCGCGTCGGGGTCCGGTGATTCTCGCCTCGAATCACACCGGCGGCGTCGACCCCATCATCATTCAGGGCACTACCTTGCACCGCATCGTCGGCTTCGTCGTCGCGAAGGAATACTACGAACGCCCCCTCGCCGGCTGGTTCATGCGACAGGCCGGCTGCGTGCCGATCAACCGTGAAAGCCCCGGCAAATCGTTTCTCCTGGCCTGCCTGAAAACGCTCAGGGCCGGCGGCTGCCTCGGCATCTTCCCCCAGGGCACATTCGTCAGCCCCGAGCAGGAGCAACCCGAGGCCAAATACGGCGTCGGCGTGCTCGCGCTACGCAGCGGCGCGACCGTCATCCCGTGCCACATCAGCGGCACTACCTTCCGTCACAACCCATTCGCGGCGTTCTTCATCCGCCACAAGGTGCGCGTCAAGTATGGCCGGCCGATCGATCTGACCGAGTTCCGCGGCCGAGAAAAAGACCGCGACGCCGCGCAGCAAGTCAGCGAGTTGATCATGACCAGGATCAACGAACTCGCGCTGCCCGACGAGCCGCGGACTTCAGTCCGCCCGGTCTTTCGGGAAGGGTAAATTCTACTCCCCGGGGCGCCGCGGGGGGTGGCACGGTCCGGCGCGGCCATGCCGTGCGTGTTGAGCGCCAACCACGGCCAAGCTTCGCTTGACCGTGCCACCCTCCGTTCAGAGTGCAAAGTTCAAAGTAGGTGCCCTCAACGGCGCAGCCCGGCAATAATCCTCAATCGTCAATCGTCAATCAATAAGCCCGCAACTACTGAGCCTGCTGCTCGAGCAGCTCCTCGGTTTGATCGAGCATCTTCTCAAACAGCTTCATCGCGTCCTGGATCGGCTCCGGCGAGGTCATGTCCACCCGGGCCATCTTGAGCAGGTCGATCGGATACTTGCTGCTGCCGCTCTTGAGGAACGACAGGTAGGCCTCCACCGCGCCCGGCTCGCCTTCCAGTATGCGCTTGGCGATGTTCGACGCCGCGCAGTAGCTGGTCGCGTATTTGTACACGTAGAAGTTGTAGTAAAAGTGAGGGATGCGAATCCAATAGTTGTCGACCAACTCGTCGTGGGTGTAGTCCGGACCGTAATAGTCCTTCATGATCTTGCCGTATTCCACGCCCATCGTGTCGGCGGTCAGCGGCAGACCCTGCTCGCCCATCTCGTGGATGCGCTGCTCGAACTGGCTGAACATCGTCTGACGCCAGACGGTCCCGCGGAACGATTCGAGCAGCTCGCCCAGCAGGTACAGCTTCTTCCGTGGATCGGTGACGCGCTCCAGGATGTATTCCTGCAACAAAATCTCGTTGGTAATCGCGGCGACTTCCGCGCAGAAGATGGCATAGTCGGCGTAGACATACGGCTGCGATCCACGCGAGAAATACGAGTGCATCGAGTGACCCATCTCATGCGCCAGCGTCGACATGTCCTCGTACCCGCCGTGGAAGTTCAGCAGAATGTACGGCTGTGTGAGATACGAGCCGCTGGAGTAGGCCCCGCTGCGTTTGCCCTTGGTGGGATAGACATCGATCCAGCGTGAATCGACGCCGTTGGTCATGATGCTCGCGTATTTCCGACCCAGCGGAGCGAGCGCCTTCTTCATGTTCTCGACCGCCTCTTCGTAGGTGTATTCCAGCGTCGCCTCCTTGGTGAACGGAGCGAAAAGGTCGTAGGCGCGCACGCCGTCGTCGAGATTCAACGTCTTGCGGCGGATCGTCTGGTAACGGTGCAGCAGGTGCAGGTTTTCGTTGACCGTGTTGATGAGATTGTTGTAGACCTCAACCGGAATGTTGCTGCCGTCCAGCGCGGCCGCCAGGCAACTATCGTATCCGCGGGCCCGGACGTTGAAGATATTGTTCTGTACGGCACCGCTGAGCAAGGCGGCGGCCGTGTTGCGATATTGCTTGTACGTTCCGACGATGCCCTCGTAGGCATCCCTGCGAACGCGACGATCGGGCGAGCGCATGAAGATGTAGAACGCCGAGTCGCTCAACTCGACCTCGCCGGCCTCTTCGTCCTTGATCGTCGGGAACTGAATGTCGGCGTTGGTCAGCAGGTTGTATGTGTTATAGGGAACGGCGCGGACCTGTCCGCCCAGCGCGATCAGCTCTTCCTCCCGCGGCGAGAGGATGTACTTTTTCTGGCGGAAAAGGTCGTCGAACGCCTGGCGATACACTCCCAGGTCTTTGTTCTCCTTCATCCAGCCGTCGAGCGTGTTCCACTCGATAGAGGTCAGCTCGGGGTCGACCCACGCACTCGCCTGCCCGTACTTGACCGCCAGGCCGCGCAGGCGGTCCTTGAAGCCCTGGTACTTGCCTACCCGCGTGTCCTGGTCGGCCATCAGCGAGGCGTAGACCCAGACCTTCTCGAAGCGCGGTCCGATGTCGTCCCGCAGTTTGAGGAACTTCAGCAGCGTCTCGGGATTATCACTCAACGTGCCTCGGAAGGCCGCGATCTTGTCGATGTCTTTTTCAACAACGCCGAAATCGGCTTCCCAAGTGTCGAGATCGGAGTAGATTCGCTCCGTTGCCCAGAGGCATTGTTGGTCAATCTCGCTACGTTCCGGAACTTTCTTCTCTTCTGCATTGGCCATGTTCAGCGGTGCCGTTATCAGGGTTGCGATGAGTAGTGCGGTCAATCCGCAAATGTGGATGCGTGACAATCTCATGGTGTCATCTCGCGACGGGAAGTCTGAAGGACCGCCAGATGGCCCCGCCAGCCGCCCGGCAGTTCGTCGGAGTGCCTAACGTAGCGGACCGAGGCGATCGCGGCAAGCTTGCGCTCAAGGCCCCGATCGGCAGGGGGCGGGGGTGCCCCATCCCGTTTCGCCAGCCCGGAGGGCAGGCGAACGGGGTGGGGGACTGATTCGAACCTACACCGACTTTGCTCCCGCGAATCGGTCCCCCACCCCGACCGAGTGCCTGCCAGACAGGCACTCGGAACGGGATGGGGCACCCTCGATCGGGGCAAGCTTGCGCTCGGGGCTCCGATCGGCGGGAATGCCGCGGAGGGAGACGACGTTCGGGTGAATCGAACGGGGCATTCGTCCGATAGAACCGATGGGTATACATAGTTCCACGCTCTGTGGAGGTGCCGACGTGGAGACACGCCTCGAAACGCCCACACGCCAGCGCTGGCGGGAAATCCTGGACCAATATGCCGAGTCGGGCAGAAGTGACCATCGCCGAACCAACGAACGCCACTATCTTGAATTGGGTTCGGTGAAACTGACCTACGAGGAAGGTGACGCCCCCGTGGTGCGTGCCGGACGCTTGCTCAACGCCTCCGATAGTGGCCTGATGGTCAAGCAGTACCAGGACATTCTTCCCAAGACAGAATTGCAAATCGAAGCGGCGATCGGCGACGAAGCCTTCACGCTGACCGGACACGTCGTGCACTGCACGCAGACCCTCGGCGGATTCAAAATCGGCATCGAGCTGCAATTCCCGGATTGAACCGACAAGCGAGTGTTTTCAGATTGTGGAGTATGCCGGCAACGAAGGCACGCTAACAGTCTGCCGCAAAAGTCGGCGGCGCCCATGGACTGTAGCGGCCGACTGCTAACGGCGACTCCGAAGATCGCGTAGCGTGCCGAGGCGGCGTTGGGCGCGGCGGCGGGCTTCGACCGCCTCCTGAGTGATGGCCTTTTCGTCGACGGCCTTGCGCTCGGCTTCGGCGATCATCTCATCCGAGATCTCCTCGGCCGGGGCCGCGTGCTCGGTCAGAACGGTCACGTTGTTGCCGAGTACCTGGGCGAAGCCGCCGTCGATGTACAGCCGGCGGGTCTGACCGGCTTTCTGATACCGCATCTGCCCGATGCCCAGCTCGCACATCAGCGGGGCACGGTCGGGCAGAATGCCCAACTCGCCATCGTGCATCGGGATGACGATCGAGTCGGCGGTTCCCTCGACGACTTGCTTTTCGGGTGTGACGACGACGAATTTGAGGGTCTTTTCATTGGCCATAACAGCATCATTAGGGGCCGTGGGGCGTTTCGCGTCAAGTCAATGTAGCGGCCGCTACATGACTTTTGCGGCGGACTGCTAGAGGGCTGCTCAGCCCGTCTTTCATGTTTCTGTTGTCTTCGCGGTCGATTTCGTTGCCGAGGAATCCTTGGCGGGCTTCTCTTTTTTACCGTCGGTCTTTTTGGAATCGCCGTCACTTTTTGATGAATCGCTTCGGGCGGATTTCTCGGCCTGGGCGGCTTTTTTGTAGGACTCGCTGCGGTAGTCGGTCTGGTAGAACCCGGAGCCTTTGAAAATAACCCCGCCGCCGGTGCCGATCAGACGCTTGAGCTTCAGCTTGCCGCAGGAGGGGCATTTCTTCAGCGGGCGGGCGGTTATCGACTGGAACTCCTCGAACTCGTGACCGCAGTTCTCGCACGCGTATTCATACGTCGGCATTGTCTTTCCCTCTGTCGTCCTTGGACATCTGCTCGCCGGCCGGCGCCGGGGGGCCGCTCGAAACGACCACCTTCGTCGGCCGAATCACGCGGCCGTGCATCTTGTAGCCCCGCAAATATTCCTGGAGCACGATTCCGGTCGGGTGTTCCTCGCTCGGCTGTTGCACCATCGCTTCGTGCAGGTCCGGATCGAACGGCTTTTCCCTCGCCTCGATCACCTCGATCCCGTGCTCGCGAAACACCTTCAGTAAATGCTCGTAGACGATGCGGACGCCCTCGGCAACCGACCGCACACCCTCGGCCGTCCGGGCCGATTCCCGCGTGCGCTCCAGATCGTCGAGCACCACCAGCAGATCCTTCGCGAAATCCGCCTCGGCGTACTTCAACGCCTCCTGCTTCTCACGCTGGGCCCGCTGGGCCACGTTCCGCAACTCCGCCGTCAGCCGCAGGTTTTCGTCACGCAGCGCGGCGATCTGCTGCTCGGGCGTCTGCTCTTCCTTGTCTTCAACCGCTTCGACCATCGCCTCGACCTCGGTCGGCGAAACATCGTCCTTGTGCGGCTTAACTTTCTGTTTCCCGCGAGACATCGTATTACCAATCTCCCCTGGTTAACTGCGGACCCGACAGTCGGCGATCGATTCGCGACAGAGTCGGCTACTCATCCTTCTCCGAGTCGCCGCCCGGGCCCGTCAGGTATTCCTTAACTCGCTCGAAAAACCCCTTTGATTCCGGCAGGACGTTCTCGTCTTCCGTCGTCGCGAACTTGTGGAGCAGGTCCTTCTGCGCTCGGCTGAGCCTGCTCGGAATCTCGATCAACACCTGGACGATTTCATCACCGATCCGTCCGTTGCGGAGGTTCGGCAGGCCTTTGCCGGGCAGACGGAAGATCGTGCCGTGCTGTGTGCCGGCCGGTATCTTCAGCGGCGCCGTCCCGGTCAGCGTCGGCACTTCGACCTGGGCGCCGAGGGCGGCCTGCGTAAACGCGATCGGCAGCCGGCAAATCAGATGGTCACCGTCGCGCTCGAAAAACTCGTGCTCGCGGATGCGGAGGATGCAGTGCAGATCGCCGCGGGCCATTCCGGAGCGACCCGGCTCCCCCTCGCCGCGCAAACGAATGCGCTGCCCCTCGTGCACGCCGGGCGGAATCTTGATGTTTACGACGCATTCTTTCGCGGACCGGCCGCTGCCGTGACACTTCTTGCACGGCCTGTCGATCACCACGCCGCGCCCCTGGCAGGTCGGGCAATTGACGACCGAGCGCGTGACGAACAGCCCCATGTTGGTTTGCCGCTCGACCTGACCGTAGCCGCCGCAGGCCCGGCAGGTTTTCGGGCTGGTGCCGGGCTGGGCGCCCTTTCCGCCGCAGACTTCGCAGAAATCGTTCCGTTGGAATCGGAGGGACTTTTCGACGCCGGTGGCGACCTCCTTCAGGTCGATCTCGATGACGGCCTGGATGTCGATGCCGTGGTCGCCGCGGGCCCGGCTTCGGCCGCCGCCCATGCCGCCGAAGATGTCGCCGAAAATATCGCCGAAGACGCTGAAGATGTCGTCAACGGCCATTCCGGAGAAGTCGTGCAAACCGACGCCGTCGAGGCCCTGGTGACCGAAGCGGTCGTAGCGGTTGCGTTTTTCCGGGTCGGAGAGGACTTCATAGGCCTCGGAGACCTCTTTGAACTTCTCGACGGCGCCGGCTTCCCTGTTACGGTCGGGGTGATACTTGAGCGCGGCTTGGCGGAACGCCCGCTTGACCTGGTCGGGGGCGGCGTTTCGCTCAACGCCGAGCACTTCGTAGTAGTCGCGCTTGCTCTGCACCATGAATCCCGCGTCACCGTCTAGTATTCTTTCACACCTCAATTGGTGGATAGCACCGGGTGCCACGGACAAGCGGCAGTTTGCTTGTCCGTGCTTCCAGCGATGCTTAGCAGTCCGCCGTAAAATTCATGTAGCGGCCCGCGCCTCGCTGGCCGAACGCCCAAAGCGGCGTTTCCGGCCTATTACGGCCGGCGAGGCGCCGGCCGCTACATCATTCCCGCCCCGTAGTAACTTTTACGGTGAACTGTTAGCACTGCTCAAGAGCAACGGCACACGACGAACTCCACAGAACCGGGAGAATAAAACACTAGTTTGCCTCGAAGCTTATTCTATCGACCGTCCATCGTCCTGCTCTTTTGTGCCGTAACCGGTTTCAGCCAGCTTTGCAGACGTGCGACAGGGACGCCGCCTGTGCGAGCGCCCCTGTGTTCGTCTATCTACCACGCCTGTGTGCGTTAGTGCGTCGCACCTTCAATGTCCTCGTGCTTGTCTTCCTGATACTCGGTCAGCAGCACGCTGGTGGTCAGCATCAGGCCGGCGACGCTGGCGGCGTTTTGCAACGCGACGCGCGTCACCTTGGCCGGGTCGATGATGCCCGCCTCGAACATATCAACGTATTTGTCATTGCGGGCGTCGTAGCCGACGGTCGGGGGCCGTGAGAGAATCTCGTCGACCACCACGCCACCATCAGTTCCCGCGTTCTCGGCGATCTGCCGAGCCGGGAATTCGAGCGCCTTGGCGATGATGCCGTACCCGATCGCTTCGTCGCCCTCGACCTTCTTGCCGGCATTGGTGACGGCCTTGATTGAGCGCAAGTAGACTACGCCGCCGCCGGGAACCACACCTTCCTCGGCCGCGGCCTTGGTGGCGTGGAAGGCATCGTCGACGAGGTCCTTGCGTTCCTTGACTTCGATCTCGGTCGCTCCGCCGACCTTGACCAGTGCGACGCCCCCGGTCAACTTCGCCAGCCGCTCCTGGAGCTTCTCGCGGTCGTAGTCGCTGGTGGTTTTCTCGATCTGGTTGCGAATCTGGTTGATACGAGTCTGGATGTCTTTCTTCTTGCCGGCACCGCGGATGATTATGGTATCGTCTTTGTTGATCACAATGCGCTTGGCGGTGCCCATCATGTCAAGCTCGACGCCTTCGAGCTTCAGGCCCTGGTCTTCGCTAATGAACGTCCCGCCGGTCAGCGTGGCGATGTCGCCCAGCATGGCTTTGCGCCGCTCGCCGAATCCGGGCGCCTTGACCGCCGCGATGTTCAAGATCCCGCGCAGCTTGTTGACGACCAGCATCGCCAGGGCTTCGCCCTCGACGTCCTCGGCGATCAGCAGCAGCGGCTTGGAGACGTTCGCGATCTTCTCAAGCAACGGCAGCAGGTCGCGCAGCGAGCTGATCTTCTTTTCGTAGATCAGAATGTACGGATCTTCGAGCACCGCCTCGAGCGCGTTCGGGTCGGTGATGAAGTAGGGCGAGATGAAGCCCTTGTCGAACTGCATCCCCTCGACGTGCTCCCAGGTCGTCTCCAGGCTCTTGCCCTCCTCGACCTCGACCACGCCGTCCTGACCAACCTTGTCGAACGCCTCGGAGAGCATCTTGCCGACTTCGGCGTCGCCGTTGGCGCTGATCGTCGCGACCTTGGCGATGTCGCCCTTGCCGCCCACCTCGACCGACTGCGACGCGATGTTCTTGACGACGACCGTGACGGCGGCGTCAATCCCACGCTTCAACGCCATCGGGTTCGCCCCGGCGGTGACGTTCTTCAACCCCTCGGCGTAAATCGCTTCGGCCAGGATGGTGGCGGTGGTAGTGCCGTCGCCGACTACGTCCGAAGTCTTGCTGGCGACCTCGTTGACCAGCTTGGCGCCCATGTTCTGGAACGGCTCGGGCAACTCAATTTCCTTGCTGACCGTCACCCCGTCCTTGGTCACGCGCGGCGCGCCCCACGACTTGTGCAACAGTACGTTGTGGCCAACCGGCCCCAGTGTGCACTTGACCGTCCGCGCGAGCTTGCGAACGCCTTCGAGAATCCGCGCCCGGGCGCGATCGTCATACATCAATTGCTTGGCAGGCATTTCGTTGTTCCCTCGTAGCGGCCGGCGCCTCGCCGGCCGTAGATGGCTAAAACGTTTTCCTCTTCATCGGCCCGCGAGGCGCGGGCCGCTACATTCGCTACATTTGCACCGCGAGCACGTCGCTTTCGCGCAGGATGACGTAATCTTCGCCGTCGATCTCGATCTCGGTGCCGGTGTACTTGCCGTAGAAAATCCGGTCGCCCACCTTCAGCGACATCTTCCCGCGCTCGCCGGTCTTCTCCAGCAGCTTGCCCGGGCCGGCCGCGATGACTTTGCCCTGCTGCGGCTTCTCGCGGGCACTGTCCGGCAGCACGATCCCGCCGGTGGTCCGCTCCTCAGCCTCGAACGGCTGGACAACAACCCGGTCTTCCAACGGACGAATCTTCAACTTCTTTGCAGTGGCCGTGGCCATGTTTAACCTCCAGGGTTCAGGGTTCGGGGTTCAGCCATGACGGATACCCCGTCACTCCATATAAATTCGCAATTCGCTATTCTTAATTCGCTATTCGCAACTACATCATCCCACCCATGCCGCCCATACCGCCCATGCCACCCATGCCGCCCATGCCACCCATGCCGTCCATGTCGTCCATGCCCGGCGGCATGCCGCCCGGGCCGCCCTGTTTCTTCTCGGGCTTCTCGGCAATCAGGCAGGCGGTCGAGAGTAGAATCCGGGCTACGCTGCTGCCGTTCTCCAACGCGCAGCGAACGACCTTCGTCGGGTCGATCACGCCCATTGTCATCAGGTTGCCGTAGTTGCCCGTGTCGGCGTTGAAGCCGTAATTTACCTTATCGCTGGCGGCGACCTTTTTAAGCACGACGGCGGGCTCGTAGCCGGCGTTCTCCACGATCTGCTTGAGTGGAACGGTCAGCGCGTTCGTAAGAACTCGCACGCCGGCCTTTTCGGCATCGCCCTTGATCCTGAAGTTATCGAGCACCTGGAGCGCGCGCACCAGTGCCACGCCGCCGCCGGGTACGACACCTTCGTCGATCGCGGCCCGCGTCGCGTGCAGGGCGTCCTCGACCAGTGCCTTACGTTCTTTCAACTCGGTCTCCGTCGCGGCCCCGACGTTGATCTGAGCCACGCCGCCCGCCAGCTTCGCCAGACGCTCCTGGAGCTTCTCGCGGTCATAGTCGCTGGTGGTCTGGTCGATCTCGCGGCGAATCATCGCGATTCGGCCCTTGATCGCGCCGCTCTCACCGGCACCCTCGATGATCGTGGTATTGTCGGCGTCGATGCGGATGCGCTTGGCCTGGCCGAGGTCCCCGACCGAGATCGAGTCCAGCTCGATCCCCAAATCCTTGAAGACCGGCTTGGCACCGGTCAGCACCGCGATGTCTTCCAGCATCGCCTTGCGACGGTCGCCGTAGCCGGGCGCCTTGACCGCGGCGACGTCGATGATGCCGCGGAGCTTGTTGACGACCAGGGTCGCCAGGGCCTCGCTCTCGACGTCCTCGGCGATGATCAGCAACGGTTTCTTCGCCTTGGCGATCTTTTCGAGCAGCGGGACCAGCTTGGTGACACTGCTGATCTTGTCCTCGTAGACGAGCACAAAGGCCTTGTTGAGGACGACCTCCATGTCGTCGGGATTGGTGACGAAGTGCGGGCTGAGGTAGCCGCGGTCAAACTGCATCCCCTCGACCACCTCCACGGTCGTTTCCAGGCTCTTGCCCTCCTCGACCGTGATCACGCCGTCCTTGCCGACCTTCGTCAGGCAGTCGGCCATGATCTCGCCGATGGCGCGATCGTTGTTGGCGGAGATGGCGGCGATGTTGATGATGTCCTCGGTTTTCTTGACGTCGACCGGGCGGGATATGTTCTTTAGCTCACCGACCACGGCCCTGACCGCCGCCTCGATCCCTCGGTTAATCCCGTTGGGGTCATAGCCGGCGACGACGTTCTTGAGACCTTCCAGGTAAATCGCCTCGGCCAGCACGGTCGCGGTGGTGGTCCCGTCGCCGGCCACGTCGGAAGTCTTGCTGGCGGCTTCCTTGACCAGTTGCGCCCCCATGTTTTCGTACTTGTCGTGCAGCTCGATCTCTTCGGCGACTGTCACGCCGTCCTTGGTCACGTTCGGTCCACCCCAGCCCTTGTCGAGGACGGCATTTCGCCCCCGAGGCCCGAATGTGCTCTTAACCGCGGTTGCGAGCTTCTCCACGCCGGCCGAAAGGGCCTGCTGGGCTTCGCTATCGAATGCCAACTGCTTAACCGCCATTGAAGACCTCTCCTTTAACTGTGTCTTTAGTGTCGTTCTGGTCCCGCGTGAGCGAGCACGGATAGACCATGCCCCGCGAGACGCAATAAGGCCATGCAAATGCGGTGCCAGTCATCGGCCGTTTGCGTGTGCCTCGTAACCTATTATCAGAACAGATATTACAATAGGTGGCCGACGCCGGCATCTTCGACCCGCTGCCTTGGTGTCTCTCTGACAACCACACCGTGCCAATCTGACAGGGGCCAGCGGAACCCCGATGGCCCGCCCTGGTACTCCGTCAGCCTTGGTTTTCGGGTTGTAGCGTCTGCTCCCCCTGCTACAACTTGTAGCGTCGGCCCCCCGCGGCCGACGTAAGCTGTCAGCGAGGCTTCCGCGCACCGACGTCGGCAGC
>JAUWNI010000135.1 GCA_030612705.1 Phycisphaerae bacterium
GGCTACCGTGCTGGTGCGCGTTCGGGCCTCTCCAGTAACTCCGTCACGCTTTGGCTCTCGCGTTGTATCGGCGGCCCCCCGCGGCCTAGGTTAGGCCATCGGGAGGTGTTCAGCTATCTACGGCGGCCACGGGGGGCCGACGTTACCCGCAATACGAACTGTGACTGAGCACTAGGGGGTAATACGTGACTCAAGCAGGGCCGGTTCGGGGATCCGCGGATGAAACGGTGCGCTCGCCTAGCAGACGCTGACGCGTCGGCCGATTCGGCGTTTGCGGTTCAGAATCTTGCGACCGTTGGGGGTACGCATCCGGGCCCGAAAGCCACACTTTCGTTTACGTTTGATCTTGCTGATACGATGCGGGTAGTGCATGGATCTCTAACCATTAAAAAGCCGACCGTCCGCGGACGGAGAACAATCCTGATTTCGAACCAAGTAGTATGGGTTATCGAGGCTGATTCGTCAAGACTCGCGAGGTTCCTTGCCCGCGGCGAGCCCGCTGGATAGAGTATCGCTTCACCAGTTTCCCGAACCCCGCACGTTTCGGAGTGAAAGATGTCGGTAGCCGTCGCTGTGCACGAAAAAGCGATCACCCTGGCAAAACTGGCGCTGCGGATGACCGCCAAGGCCGGTTCCGGGCATCCCTCCAGCGCATTGTCCCTGGCCCATCTGGTTGCCCACCTGATGTACCGTCAAATGAAATTCGATCCCGCCGACCCGTGGAATCCGGAGGCGGATCGGCTGGTCCTCTCCGAGGGGCACGCCGTCCCGATCATCTATGCCGCCTGGGCCGACCTGGGCGGGGTGGTCCGCGGCGCTGGCGGCGAGCGAAAACTCGAAATCGATGACATCGACGGATTACGCACCCGCGATAGCGTTCTCGACGGCCACCCCAACCCCGCCGAGGGGTTTCCCTTCTTCGATGCCGCCACCGGCAGCCTCGGGCAGGGGCTCAGCGTTGCCGCCGGCCTGGGATTGGCCGCCAAACGCGACGGGACCGGTCGGCGGATCTACTGCCTGATCGGCGACGGCGAGTCGCGTGAAGGTCAGATTTGGGAGGCGGTCGACTTCATCGCCGACCACCAGCTCATCAACGTCTGTGCGATTTTCAACTGCAACGGCCAAGGGCAGGCGGCCGCGATCTCTTATCAACAGTCCGCCGACCGCATCGCGAGCAAGCTGGAGGCGTTCGGCTACAACGTCGCGATCATCAACGGGCACGACCCGCTCGAAATCTCCCGCGCGCTGACGGAATTTGACGAGAGCCACCAGCGCCCGGTCGCGATCGTCGCCAAGACGGTCAAGGGCTGGGGCGTCAAAACGCTCCTGAAGGGCAACTGGCACGGCAAACCGTTGAGCGAGGACCAGCTTACCGACGCCGAGATGAGCCTCGACGAGCACTACGCGGCGGCGATCGAGGGGCTCACCAAAGGCGGAAAGCTCGATGGCCCAGCCGCACCGGCTAAACCCAAAATAGTCGATCTGCCGGACGTTGAGGGTGCCCAGTGGCCGGCGTTCGCCGAGGCGATAGAGGGGGGCGGGTTGGGCGAGGCGTTGAAAAAAGGCAAGCTCGCGACTCGCCGGGCTTACGGGGCCGCGCTCAAGGTCGCCGGCGATCTGTTCCCGCAAGTCGTCGCGCTCGACGGCGACGTCAGCAACTCGACCTTCTCAAACATCTTCGCCAAATACCACGCCAACCGCTTCTTCGAATGCAAGATCGCCGAGCAGAACATGGTCTCCGTGGCGGTGGGGTTATCCGCCGCCGGCCGCATCCCCTTCGTCAACAGCTTCGCCAAGTTCATCGCCCGTGCGTACGACCAGATCGAGATGGCAAGCATCTCGCGGGCCAACATCAAGCTGGTCGGCTCGCACGCCGGCATCTCGCTGGCCGCCGACGGACCCAGCCAGATGTCGCTGCTCGACGTGGCGTATTTCCGTGCGTTCACAACAGTGCCCGGCGACGATCGCGAGCATCCGTTGTGCTGGGTGTTTCACCCAGCCGACGCGGTCGCGGCTTACCACTGCACTCGTTTGATGACGCAGTTGCGCGGGATGTGCTACATGCGCACGCACCGCCCCGACGTGCCGCTGATCTACGAGCCGGACACCGTCTTCGAACCCGGCGGCTTCCACGTCTTGCACGCCGGCGACGACCTGGCACTTGTCACCGCCGGCTATATGGTCCACATTGTCAAGGAAGCGGCCGAATTGCTCGCCGAGCAGCAGATCAACGTCACCATCGTCGACGCTTATAGTCTCCCGCTCAATGCCGAGCGGCTGGTCGAGACGCTGCAACGTTCGGGCGGCAAGGCGCTGGTGGTGGAGGACAATTACGGCGGTCTCGGCGGCGCGGTTGCCGAAATCGCCGCCGCCGCGGGCAACCTGCGCGTGGTCACGCTCGGTTGCCGACGGATTCCGAAATCGACGCTCACGTCGGCCGACGAGTTGGACTACTGCGGCGTCGGGCCGACGCAGATTGTCGAGCACGTGCGTTCGCTGCTTTAGTGTGCCGAACTGGAAGACTATTGGGATAAAAAGCCGCGTGCCGAGTGCGGGGTGCCATGCCCAAGCCGAAGGCGCGGGCATGTTGTCGGTTGTTCGGAAATCATGGCCGCGCTACGCTTGGCCAGGGCACCCGGCCTAACTGTGGAGCAGTTTCAATCATTGCTATAGCACGCGTTCGTTGCGATGAACTCCCGCTCTTGTTAGTCTGCCGGGCATACTCGTCCAGGCGCGGTATGCCGGATGTGGGCGTATTCCTCAACTTACACTCGGACCAGAAGCCATGAACCTTGTTACCGGAGCTACCGGACTTCTTGGAAGCCACATCGTCGAGCAGTTGCGCAAACGCGACCGGCCGGTGCGCGCGCTGGTACGACCGACCAGCGATCGTTCCTGGCTCGAAACGCAGGGGGTCGAGTTCGTCGAGGGCGACATCACCGACCCCGCTTCGCTGGAGCGCGCCTGCCGGGGCTGCGACGTTGTTTATCATGCCGCCGCCAAGGTCGGCGATTGGGGTCCGTGGGAGGGATTCCAGCGGATCACGATTGATGGAACCCGCAACGTCTGTGACGCGGCCGGCGCCGCCGGCGTACGCCGATTGCTGCACATCAGCTCGGTCAGCGTGTTCGGCTATTACACGAAGCCGCGGACGATCGACGAGACCGACCCCATCGGCTACAAGCTCTATAAGTGGGCGTACTACAGCCGCTCGAAGATCGAGGCCGAACGAATCGTCCGGGACGCCCATAAGACCGGGAAGATCGAGGTCACGGTCATTCGTCCGGCGTGGATCTACGGGGAGCGCGACCGCGCCACGATTGCCCGGCTCGTCGCGATGATCCAGCAGGGAAAAGCCAAGATCCTCGGCCGCGGCGACAACCGGCTGAATGTCATCTACGCCGGCAACATCGCCGAGGCCGCCATCACCGCCGTCGATCTGCCCGAGGCCGCCGGCGAGGTGTACAATTGCAGCAACGACGGCGTGATCACGCAGCAGGAATACTTCGACCTGCTCGCCGGCTCGCTGGGCGCCCCGCCGGTGAAACGCAAGGTTCCGTATCGCGTGGCGTACATCGCCGGCTTTGTGCTCGAATGCCTCGGCCACCTGTTCCACAGCAGGAAACCGCCGTTTGTGACGCGTTATGCGGTCTGGCTGATGGGCCGGCGCTCGTACTTCTCCGCCGACAAGGCCCGCAAGCAGCTCAACTGGCAACCGACGACGACCTACGACGTCGGCGTGCCGCGTACGATCAAGTGGTATCTCGAACGGACAGGCAGCGGACCGACCTCCGCTTCGTGATGTATCACCTCTGCGGCCGGGACCACGGCGAGCGATAACATCTAAGTAAAATCCAGGCAAATACCCGTATTCCATCGTGATGGAATCGCTTCACATTGCGCACTACTTTTGTGCATCCGACCACCTGGGACGAAGGCCACATGTTGGTGGTGTTCCTCACCGGAGTGGATCAGGACTGTGCCGAGGCGGTTGATTATCTCTGGCCGGCATCCTGCTCGGGGTCGCCCGGGCCATTCGCGAACATGAGGCGTGAACGATACGTATGTCGGCAAAATAATGGACAGAACGATGTCTCAAAACCACATTCACTGACGAGGAAGGTAGATGAGGCTTGGCAAAGCTTCGGCCTATGGCGTATTCGCAACAATCTATATCGCGGAGCACGAGGACGCCGGGCCGGTTCACGGCGCGGACATCGCGGAGTCCTGCGGGATTCCGCCGGAGTACCTGCGCAAAATCCTCCAACAACTCGTAAGGTCCCAGGTTCTCGATAGCGAGACCGGCCGCCGCGGCGGGTTCACGCTGCGCAAGCCGCAGGCTCGGACCACGCTGCTGGAGATCGTCGAAGCGATCGACGGACCGCTTAACGGCGAGCTGTCCGTCCGCAAGGAAATCAACGCGGCCGAGGTGACGAAAGCCAAGCTCAAGTTGGTTTGCAGCCAGGCTGCCCGGTCGACTAAATCGCTGCTTCGCGAGGCGACGATTAAGCATATGATCTCATCGAATTAATTCCCTCTTTACTAATCCCACCCCGCGCGCCAACCGAAACCGACAATATCCAGATCAATAAAGGTCCTGGTTTGCCTAGTATTATCAGCCCATAAAAGAGGGAGTTGTACGGGATGAGTACGGCAGGTCGATCGATAACCGCTCAGCAGCCGGTGGTAACGATCCCGCTCGGTGATGAAGATATCCGGCAACTGTTGGACAAGCTGGATGCCGACCTGCCAAGCGCGGGGCAACCACGGCAGCTACGTTTTCCCTACCGCCTGCCCGAGTTGCGCTTATTTATCCAACAGCCGGGAATGGATGTCTGGATTCCTTATTCCGTTCCCACCCGTTGGATCAGCAGATCCGGACTGTCTTTTTTGCATGGGGGCTTCGTTCATCAAACCAGACTCTGCTATACGTTGCTAACCACGCTCGACGGCGCGCGGCGCGACGTGGTCGGCCGTGTGCGGGACTGCCGTTGCGTCGAAGGTCGCATCCATGAAATCGAGCTGCTCTTCCTGGAGGAGATCGATCCGGCGCTCTATTGCGTCGAAGCGGCCGGCCGCCGGGTGCTTCTGGCCGAGAACGACCGCCTAATAGCGCAAATGACCACCACGTGGCTCAAGCAACTTAACGCCGATGTCGATCACGTCGCGAGCAGCCAATGCATCTTCGATTGTGCCGTAAACAATGATTACGATCTCATCCTGATGGACCTGGAGACACCCGGGATCGGCGGGTTCGACGCCGTCGCGAAACTACGCAATCTAGGCTACAAAGGTGCGATTGTGGCTATCACTTCGCAGTCCCAGCCTGCCGACGAAGCGCACTGCCTGGAAGCCGGTTGTAACCAGGTCCTCGCCACGCCGTTCGGGCGTCAACACGTGGAGACGCTGCTGCGTTCACTCAACTCGCGAGAGCGCTAGTGCTCCGCCAGTGTTGCTTTGATGGGTTCAACCCGAGGAGCCGCGGACTGAGGTCCGCGGCTCTTCGAGTATTGTTGCCGTCTTCAAGTATTATCACGGCCTCGAAAGAAACACTACCCATCAAATCAACCTAGACAAAGCACTAGGACACTATCCCTAAGCAGTCCGCCGCAAGAATACTGTACCGGCCGATCTCCGTACCGGCCGAATCGTCACAGCCGAGGGCGGCTATGACACACACATGTAGCGGCCGGCGCCTCGCCGGCCGTAATAGGCCGGAAACGCCGCTTTGGGCGTACGGCCTGCGAGGCGCAGGCCGCTACATGACTTTTGCGGCGGACTGCTATGCCACACACGTCGTGCATTTCTCCGTATTCTACGGCCAATGCAGTACCCGTCCGCTACAACATCAAGATGGAGTATCGGCGACTTGTTCCTCCGCGAGACTGCCCAAGTCCTCGGGCGGATGCTTGTTGATACTGGCGATCAGGTCGCCGGACGGACGGGCACGTTGCTTCAAAACTACCGCGTCTTTCGCTCGCTGGAGCGCCGCGGATTGTGCACCGGCCAACTCACTGCCCCGCCGTGGGTTGAGAACCTGACTGAAAAGTGCGTTGATCTCAACTGCCGCTTCGCGGGCGGCTGCCCCCATCCGCCAAACCACACTCCCGCACCCGCAGGCCTCGGCATACACCTGGCGAAGTTGCAGCACCGTCGGCGCGACCGGGAAGCCGTACTTCAGAATCGCCAACGCGGCGGTCTTGGATAGCCGGGTCCGCGGCTGGACGCGGTTGAAGACGGTGAAGGCCTCGGGCAAGCCGTTGCGGCTGGTCTGAAATCGGACGCGGTAGATCATGCGCGCGGTTCGATAGGACGCTATCACATCCATCATCGACGGCCCGATCGGCATCAGAACGCGGTCGGCGGTCCCGATCAGCGCGACGGACGTGGCACTGAGCGCCGCGGGGCCGTCCGCCAACACCACGTCGGCTCCGATCTGTAGGCGCGGAGCCTGCTGGAGAATCTCAGCCGCGTGTGAAAGCCGGACGATCTTGATCCGCGGCTCGGCTCGGGCAAGCCACTCGGAACTGCTGGTCTGCGCGTCGGCGTCGAGCATCACGACGCGCAAGCCACGCTCGTGCAGCCAAACCGCCGCATGGACCGCCAGCGTGGATTTGCCGACGCCGCCTTTGCCGTTGACTATCGCGATCAGCATTCCGGAGCAACCATCGTCGGCACGGCCGCCGACAAGGCAATTCGACATCGTCTACGAGCCGATGCCACGAGGCAGCACGCCCGATAACGTAGCGATCCGCTTACTAATACGTATCCCCCATAACTATCGGCAGCCCGAAATGATTCCTGGCGGGCTTGCGATTTGTCTAAGTCGGCTTTGACCAAGTCGGTTCGTGGTTTGACATGCAGGCATGAGACGAACAGCGTGAACCTGCCTCAGCGCCCGCGTGTATGAAACAGTGCTGTGGAGCACTCGCTACGATGCACGTGCGGGGCCATCCTGGTGATTGGATATGGTTTCCTCTTGGGTGGCACGGCACGTGCTGCCATCCCTGCCTCGAGCGCAGCCAAAGGGTCAGCAGTACTTCATTTGTGGTGCGTCTCGGACGCACCAACCCCAGCCCCACATTCAAGCAGTCCGTCAAGGGACACACTCACGTGGCTATTAGCCTCAAAGGGTCATACCGAAGTCGGTTATCAATGTGGGCGTCTCTCAGCTAAGGATCACCAAAAACCACCTGGAACCCGGCGAAATCCTGCAGATCCACGTCACCGTCGACGTCGAAGTCGAACGCCTGGCACCCGGCTTGTGTCGGAGTGCCCACGCCGTTCATGCAGTCGGGAAACTGTGTGAAGTCCTGCAAATCCACATCACCGTCGCTGTCCCAGTCGCCGAGCAGTTGGCTTGTGATGGAATACAGATCCACGCTGTCCCCGGGGACGCGAGTCGCGACCGGGTCAAAACGAAGGCGAGTTATGATGCCGGTGTACAACGAATGGGACGCAAGATCGACTTCATAGGTGTGAACCTCGCCGTCCGGAATGACCGTGACAGGCACGCGTCTGCTAGCCGAAAAGACGCCATCCGCTCCGGCGAAATAGACCTCTGCCTGGTCATATTGCGTGTGGTGTGCGGCACGAATGTAAACCCGCGGCACATCAGCACTATCCCACAAGCTCCAGGGACCGAAGACCTGTGGATTGTTCTGATCCAGCGTCAGAGGCCAGAAACCGGCGTAGGGTGGACCCTGGTCCGCCAGATTTTCGTGATAGCAATGCTGACGGTCCTGATGGAAGACGTAATGAGGACGCTGGTCCGGCTCGTTGGCATAGGCATAGGCGCGGATGTCGTCGTACAAATCCCCAAGGATGAGCGTGTATTCATACTCGTAGGTGATGTCGTGATCGAGGATCTCCCAGTGCGCCGGTGTAATGTAGCCCGTGTTGTCATTCAGTGGGCCGCCGATGCCCGGCGTGCCGTGGAAACCGCCATTGTAGACGAGGGTGCCCGGATGAAACACGCCCAGCCCCCAATTCTGGTCGTTCACCAGCGCGGACCAATGCTCGGTGCTGAGCCAGGCGGTCCACGGCGGTCCATTGTTGATGATCTCGGTTAGGTTCGCACCCGTAAACGGAGCCGCCCCGGCGTAAGTGAACAGTCTGTGCAGTGTTCCGACCGTGTAGATAGCCGGCAATTCCTGGCCGTGCGCGGGATACTGGGTCGTGTCTGACCGGTTATTGACCAGGCGATTTCGAACATGAACACGATTCTCATCCAATGTGACCCACATCTCCATGGCGGCTTCGCTATCCCAGTTCATTAGCGCCCACTGCTTCGGGATACATTTCACATAGAGCGTCGTTCCATCGTTGCTGGAGTCCAGCACCTGTGACGGAAAACCGAACGAGTCCCCGGCCTGGATCGCATTCCAGCCTATGTTCACCCATGTCGGATTCACAACGGCTCCGTCCGGGATGAACGGCCAGGGGCCGGAGTAATACGACTGCTGAACGTAGCGCCCAAGGTCGTAAATATTGACCACGCTGCTGGATGAGCCGGACTCGCTCAGGTAGTTGATGGCCCCGCCTCGGGCAAGGTCCACGCCGATTCGAATGACCCCGTTGTCCAGGAAGCTCGTGTCCGCCCGTGCCGGTGGGACAGAGCAAACAACAGGCAGGACAGCGTACATCGCGAGCAGTATTCCGGGATGCTTAACGGCGTTCCCGCGTCCCAGGGGCACTTCGCAGGCACAACCGTCTGGCTGATTGCGCAACTTGTTCCTCCTCGCTCCGGGATGCGGCGGTTTCGAGTCTTCCCGAACACATACCCCGTCCGAATGTCTCGCGTTTGTCACCTAGTGCTATGTCACATCATAATTTTCGGGTGGCTCGGGCGTCTCGCCCGAGAATCACACGGGCGGGACGCCCGTGCCACCCGACTTTTTACTTGTGACAGAGCACTAGCCGGGATTCTCCATTTGCCGGACTTCTGATCATCATTTTACAGCATGAGACCTCTCGACCCAAGCGGGAATCGCGGAATCCGCCTGTTCGGGCGCTCCAACGTGCCAATCTCGCCGCTGCCACCTCCAGAACAACGATCCCTACTCGTTTCCGCGCGACACCATCCCTTGCTCCCACACAAACCACCACCGTTTCATTCGGTCGCGGGCGTCAGCCGCGTTGCACAAGCGGCGGCGGCACACCGAATCGCTGGATGCGCTCCAGGATCGCCGCACGCAACTCGCGCGGCACGGCAACCTCGGCTATCTGGAAGATCACCTACCGTGAGTGGATCACAACCTTCGCACCGATCTTGATCGGCTTGTCCAGCGGCGCGCACTGCTGAACCAGGTCAATCCATGTGCCGCGTGTTCTTGCCGTGACGTGGATCGGACAACGCCGCACTTGCGTTCTCCGTCAAACGGAATGCCTCATCCAATTCACGAAAGGGAACCAAGCCTCCATTGCTCGTGACCTTCGCCCCAACGAAATCGAGTCTGAGCCTGCTGTCAAATTGGGTACGAAGTGCTTGTTTTCGCCTGTCACCCATCGGGGGCTCCTGTCAAAATGGCCGGAAACCCTCGAATCACAGGGGAAACGCGCACGTATCATGCCATCGCGAACACTCCATCTGGGAAATCCGGGCTAAGATCTGGCGGTGCTGTTCGGTGGTCAGTTCCCTGCCGTTACTTGCTCGCCGGCCGATTCTTCCGTCGGCGTCGGTCTCGGACCGTTCCAGAGTCGGAGTTCGGCCACGTTGATCGTTGCCTGCAAACCGGCGGGATGATCATGGCCACGCCGTCCTTGGTGCCGCACGACGAAACGCCGACTCTCCGCGGGGAGCAACGGCCCCCGCCAATCGTCTTCATCGATCGTGATGGGCGTGGCGGCGTAGACGCGCCGCTCGCTGATCGGGACACCGTCTTCGTTCTCGAGCATGACGTTCATCGCGAGGACGGTAATCGTCTCCGCTCCGTTGTTCGCGACCGTGATGACCGTTACCTCTCGCGACGAATCTTCGGGCGACGGCAGCGTCCTGACCGAGATATCAACCTGCTCGCGATACTCGGGCGCCCGGTGATCATCTAGCGTCTCGGCCAACATCGGCGGCAGGTATTGCTGCCACTGCGGCAAGCCGGATACAACGTCGACCGTCAGCCCGAGCACGCTGCCGGCCGTGCTGTCCACGATGTGCAGAGCGTAAAAGCCCAGCACGGTGGAGCAAACGACTACGGCAATCAGAAACCCGAAAAAGCCACTGAACAACGCACTGAAAAAGCCGCCCTTTTTGACGATCACAGCCGGCATGGTGCTCATAACCAATCTCCTCAAACGCTCCGCCAACGGCGGCCGGATCCAACCCGAACCATCCCGCCTGTATTATGTTTCCATGAGGAATTCGCCAAATATTGCCGATTATTCGGAAAAGACGGTACACCACGACTTTATCCGACAACGCCGGCGTCGCAAGCGCTCGGTTGTCCGCCGTGCTATAATGGCATTATCAAGGGGCCTCGCACGGCCGGACCATGCGGAAAAGGCGGCTCATGATCGCAACGAGACAGCACTGGACGACTGTGGCCGCTCTCATAACCTTCTTGTTCACAAATAGTTGCGCCCCCCCCGCGGACATCGAATTACCGACCCCCGAGGAGTTGGCCAACGCCCTGTCGCACCTGATCATGCACTCGGATGTCACCTGCGATGAGCTCCGTACGTCTTTCGACGTGGAGTACCTGCCGATCGTGGAAACCCCGGACGAAATCGGCTTGGCATACGAGGAACACCAGGTGCCAACCGACGACGGCCAATTGCTGCGCGTTTGGTATCTGCCGACGAGCCTGGATCGGGGAACGGTGGTGATGTCGCAGGGTTGTGTCGGCCCCATGGAGTGCTACTTGTTCGTCACGCGCATGCTCGTCCACAACGGATGGTCGGTGGTGATATACGACTATCGCGGGTTCGGCGGCAGCAGCGGCGAGCCCGACATCAACTCGCTGCACGCCGACCTCACCGCGGTCGTCGAATGGACCGTGGAGTATACCGGCCGGGAGATGTTGACGCTGTTGGGCGTTTCAATCGGGGCGATCCCATCGGTGATTGTTGCCATCGACCGCCCCGACCTCGTCAACGGCGTCATACTCGATTCGCCGGTGGCTTTGGGCCGGGAGATTCAAAGGTTCGAATTCACCTTGGGCGAGCAAACGCAGGCCTTTATAGACCAGCTCGCCCCGGAGCTCCTGGCGGAGGAACTGATCGCGGAGATGGAGCAACCATTGCTGGTATTTCAGAGCGGCGTGGACACGATTACACTGCCCGAGTCGGTTCAACTTTTCTACGACCGCGCGGCGGGCCCGAAGGAACTAATTACATTTACCTATCTCGGCCACGCCAGCGGCCCCTATCACGATACAGGAACCTACACATATTACCTCGAGACGTTTCTGTCGAAACTCTGGCGGCAGTACACGCCATTGACTGTGGAAATCAGCGAGAGCGAAAGTGAGTAGTCCGCTACGGCCGGCATCTTGACCGGACAAGACCGCCTGCGCGCTAGTGCTCCGTCACGCCTCGATTTGCGGGTAGCGGGGGGGGGGGGGGGCCGCGCCCCGGGGGGGGGGGGGGGGGGGGGGGGGGGGGGGGGGGGGGGGGGGGGGGGGGGGGGGGGGGGGGGGGGGGGGCGGGCG
>JAUWNI010000058.1 GCA_030612705.1 Phycisphaerae bacterium
CTACGTCTGCTTCAACAACGGCACCGGCTCGGTCGCGCAACTGCTCGACCGCTCGGACGGCAGCGTGGACGCCAAGTACGTCTACGACACCCGCGGCGACACCGTCCGCAACACCGGCACCTACGCCGCCGACAACCCGCTCCGCTGCCTAGCCATGTACTTCGACGCCGAGTTCGATTACGCCGACACGACTTGTGATGGGTTGTACTGCTTGCCGGACGGCAACTGCTACTTGCCGCGCCTGGGCCGACGCCTGGGGCACTTACCGGGCGAGCGACCGGGAAACGCGTGGCAGACCGAAAGGGCTCCTGACAACGGCGCCGACCAGCTTTCGCTGTTGCCCTTCGAGCCGGATGACGAAGACCCGGAAGCCGCCGCTGCAGACCCAGCCACATGTAGCCGTAGCCCTGTCCCCCCGTCGGGTACGTGGACGGGCTGCGCCTGCGGAACAGGCACTGGCTGGAACAAGTGCACTGCCGCAAACTGGAACACGGCGCAGGCGAACGCTAGACGCGCTGTGGTGGCTGCCACGTGCCATCCAGAGGGGCGCTGTCTTGCCTGCAAAGCTACCGTGGCCTGCGACATGACCTCCTATGAAGGACAGGATCTCAGCGGCACATGCGACTCGGGGTGCGCGCTGCTGCTACACGGCAAGCAACTGCCAAGTAGGGGAATGCAAATGCCGCCTAGAAAAGCCAAAGAAGAAGGATAAGAAAGGCGGCGGACAAAATGAACCGGCGGAGCCCAGCTAGCGCAGGCGGCTATGCTGGCGATGGCGAAGTAAAGACATCGGTCAATCAGAATCTTAGGTAGGCAGCTTGTAGTATACCGTTCCCGACATCGGGCAAGTGTAAGGCCTTGGCTTTTCGTCTAGCATGCACTCGGCGACCTTTGCGCCGAGCGAGTAGGTATCTGTTGCCCGTAGTAGATGTCTGTGCGGGCTTGGCTTGGCCGGATCCGCACGTGGAAGACATGGGACACCACATGAACGCGCTCAGGCGGTGGCCATAATGGCGTCGCGATCACGATGGCTTCGCAAGGCGGCAATGATACTGCACTGGGGGTTTGCGGTTCTGCAAATCACTGGTGCGGTCTGGATATTCTGCGTGGCTACTCTCGGACAACCGGTGTCTTGGATAGGGAAGCTGGGAGGGAACGAGCTTGGCGTAAGTACATGGGAGATGCAGCCCCTCTTCTGCTATGCGCGCAGGGTGGCCAATCGCACCAAACTACCCAAGCCGCGTATTCTGTTTGACGGCGGAGCGATCGCTGTCACGCGTTCGACCGAAGGTCCCAGAGACCCTGTTCCGCAAGCGGAGTACTGGGTTAGATACGAGTTTTACATCCCTCCCACTACTGCCTTTGCGGCCGTCATGGTTTATCCAGCCGTCTCGGTCGGTCTTCTCCTGTTTCGACTCGGAAAGCGCTCTGGTCGTCGGTCCGCGAACTGTTGCGCAACCTGCGGCTACAACCTGACTGGCAACACCAGTGGAGTGTGCCCCGAATGCGCCAGCCCGGTCATCTCTGGTCGGCAATGACCAGCCCGCCGTCGACTCCCGAACGTAGCGGCCCGCGCCCCCGCGCGGCCGAAGTCGCCGTTGGGTGGCTGTACCCGACGTCTTCGACAAAGCCGGCAACTGGGACTGGTTCACGCTCGGGAGCGATCCCAACACGCCGTACATTCCCGACAATCTCAACCTCTACGCCTCGATCAACGACCCGAACGCCCCCACCACGCCGACCGAGTCGTTCACCTACGACAAGGACCAGAACCTGACCGAGGACGGCTCGTTCGAGTACGCCTCCGACGCCGAGAACCGGCTGACCGAGGTGGTCCCGGCTGAGGACGACCCCAACAACCTGACCGCCGACGACAAAAAGCTGGTTTTCACGTATGATTATCTCAACCGGCGTGTGAGGAAGCTCGTGTACGCCTGGGACCCGAACGAAGGCGAAAGCGGCGACTGGTCGGCGACGGCCGAGCTGGACCTGCGCTACATCTACCACGAGCGCCTGCTGCTGCTGGAGCTGGACGGGCTGGACAGCAACGCGAAGGTCCGCAAGCACGTCTGGGGCCCCGGCAGCGACGGCCGGCTGGGCGGGCGCAACTCGCTGCTCGGCGTCCGCGACATCGACAGCACCACCAACTACGTCTGCTTCAACAACGGCACCGGCTCGGTCGCGCAATTGCTCGATCGCTCCGACGGCAGCGTGGACGCCAAGTACGTCTACGACACCCGCGGCGACACCGTCCGCAACACCGGCCCCTTCGCCGACGACAACCCGCTGCGATACAACGGCTGGTACTTCGACGCGGAACTTGATTACGCCGGGACGGAGTGCGATGGGTTGTATTCGCTGGCTTCTGGCGGCTTCGCGATGCCACGATTGGGTCGCGTTTCATCTCCGAAGATGGAAACAAGTCTCTGTGGTCACATAGACGGAGACAATACTTCTGTGGCCAGAGGTCCTCTGTCAGCACCGCCACGAATTGAAGGCTCACTCCCCCCAGATGCCAGCCCTGCTGCTGCCGTCTTATGCAGCAAGACTACAACGCGGGTTACCGAGTTCGAGATCACGGGGTTCAGCTCCGCCGGGGACAGCCCTGCATGGGACATCGCTTGCGGATTATTGCAGTCGTATATCGAGAATCAAGTTCGAGAGGCGCTCTCTCAGACCCAAACCACGACCGTCCCTTGTCCGCCGGGATTGGTCTGCGTTTACAACAGTTGGACCATCCTAGACCCACCACCCTTTACCGGTAGCACCACGATATTCACCGAACATTGCACGTTTTGGGTTACGTACACGGTTGACATGATCACTAGCATCATGTCCGGCAACTGTGTGGAGGTGGAAATCGAGGAACCAGCGTCCCAACCTGCTCCTGATCCCGTGCCTTTGTAGTATGCACTTTGAAAGAAAGGACACAAGCGATGTTTCCGCGATGCACTTTGTTGGGAAGTCTTTTTGTGCTCTTGCTCACATGTTCATGCTCGACGCATCGAACCCCCGGCGCTGACGGATGTAAACCGGACGCCCGCGACCAGTGGATCAGTTTCAGCTTCCACATCGACGTCGATATGGGGGCCGGGCTCGGGTGTTATGCGATCGGTAGAAGGCTCTGTTGCATGAATGAAGCGGACTTGAATGACCCCGACGCAACCGTGTTCTATATCACGGCGGACACGATTGACAGTGTCACGTTATGCAACGAGCAGAATGCCCATTTCACAGTCTGGGGCATAGGTAGTCCGGCTCTGGATAGCAGCGAGAGGTGGCCCGTAGGCGTACTTCGCGATCCTCAGGAAGCCCTGCAATGGGCTGTCGACGAGTGCCGCCACGCATTGCTACATGATGAGCACGCCGTCGTTCCGGGCAAGGAGGTACGTATCGCCATCTACCTGCGACCAATTCACGACACGGAATCACCCGTGCTTCAGGTGATCGTGGCCGCGCGCCGCATCGGACATACCCCGCCGACCTATGAGGTTCGCGTAGTATCCCTGCGACCGCTCGAAGAGGATGAGATGGTAGTACGATAGCGCACGCCGCTCGACGCGCCCTCTCCTCGCAGGCGATCAACCCGAGCGCCGCGTCCGGTCAGGTGGCACGGCCGAATCAGGAATTGACTTGACCTGTGGCACGGCTCCGTGAGCCGTGTTTCTGGAAATGTTGTTCAGCAGCGATCCAAACATGGCGATGGAGACCTTCGCGTACGACGAGGACCAGAACCGGACCGAGGACGGCTCGTTCGAGTACGCCTACGATGCCGAGAACCGGCTGAGCGAGGTGCTCCCGGCCGAGGACGACCCCAACAACCTGACCGCCGACGACAAGAAGCTGGTTTTCACGTATGATTACCTCAATCGGCGTGTGAGGAAGCTCGTGTACGCCTGGGACCCGGAAGAAGGCGAGAGCGGCGACTGGTCGGCGACGGCCGAGAGGACGTGGGGCCTCTGACGCGACTACGGGCTCCGACGGGCTCAACGCCTGATTCTGCGTCGGCTAACTCGACGATTTCTTGAATGCACAGGCCAAGTTCCGCCTGCAACGCCTCGACGCGTCTCTGCAACAACCGCACGCGTTCGGTTCTGGTTGGTCCTGCCATCGCGGATTCTCTCCTGCCGTGCCTCCGGTTCGTATCGGCGCGATCCTGTCGGGTTGAAATCGCGAGTTGGCTAGACGGCTCGGCTGACCGTGCACAAGGCCCAGGGCATGACGCTTGACGTTGTAAACGTCGACGGATCACGGATCAATTTCGCGGCGGGCCACGTCTACGTGGCCATGTCACGCTGCAGAACCATGGCAGGGCTGCGGGTGGCGAATGCCAGCCAGTTCGCCGCATTCACGCGTCCCTCGGTGGAGCGTTACTACGAAATGGCCGAGACCCTCTGACGAGAACGGGGGATGCATCTTGCGCTCGATATCCGCCAGCATCTTGCCGTTGAGCGAGTCTCCCATCCGTCTATCACCCAACCGTCGATGTCTACCTCCAGATCGAAACGTGGCCCGCCCGACTTATCGCTGCCCCTCTTCCGCCGCTTCGACTTCGCCAAAGTACGCCCGCTCGATCGCCGTACACGCGTCGGCGACCATCTTCGGATTGCGTCGAACATAGGCGTCTTTCATGCCGGTTGCGTGCCCCGCCAGCAGCATCGCGTGAGTCGCATCGGCCCCGCCCTCGATGGCGGCCGTGTAGGCACCATCGCGGATATCCGACACCTTGACATCGTCGGAGACTCCGGCGGCCGTACGCAACCGGTTGAAACCCCGTCGGATGTGATCGGGGTGGAACTTGGTCCCGGCCGCGTTCTGGAACAGAGACGGATGCTGGGGATGCTGCGGGGCCGCCTTGAGAGCCCGTATCGTCCGACCCCAGATCACGGCGACGCGGACAATTTTGGTTTTGCTGCGATCGGTGACCAACGTCCCCTTCTCAAGGTCGACCTCCTTCTTCAGGAGATCACCAACCTCCTTTCCGTAGAGCGCGCAATTGAGCATGCACAGCAGGATGGCCTTCCACTTGGCGTCCGCCACGTCTAGCAGGGCATGGAAATCCTCGCGAGCGATGGGGTGTGGATCGGCCGATTCCTTACGCGGCGGTTTCAGGATCTTGCAGAGCGCAAGCACCTTGGCGATGTCGGCGGGAGCAATGCCCCTCGTCGCAGCGAAATTGAGGAGCGCCTTGACCTTCCCGAATCGATGAGCGACCCAGGCCCGCGAGCGCCCGCCGCGGAATTCGTTCATGACCCAATCGTGGTAGTCGGCGACCTGCTCTTGTGTGATATCGCGGATCGTGTTGCCGTCGATGAACTTTCGGAACTCCTTCCAGTACCGCTCCGCCCTCTGACGCTCGTGCCGCTTGACGTCCGCCTTCGTCGTGTATGTCTTCAGGATGGACGCGAGCGTTGGGGACTTTCCTGGAAGCGGCAGATCATCAAGATACGCGAGTTGGGGGATGCCGACGCGTTCGGCGAAACGTACCGGGTTGGCGAGGATCTCCGCCCGCGCCCAATCGTAGAGCTTCGCCGGGTCCATCATCGTGTAGGACTGCGATACAACGGTGCCTGGCTTGAGGGTGGCGGCGTCCTCGGCTTTGGGCAGAAGCTCTTCAGGCTTGGGGAGCTTGTCGAGGAAGTTCTTCGGCAGCAGCACTCGATCGCCAGGAGTGGGTACGTCAATCGGAATCGGGACTGCGGGCTCGCTGCCGTGCTCCGCTTGCCAGCGACGGAACCGCATCAATGCTTGGTCGAAGTCGCGGCCGAATGTCTTGCGGGGCTTGCTGTGCGTGGCGTAGTATCGGCCCTGCGACGACAGCGACAGGCCAACGATTGGCCTCCCGGCCCTGTCCTTAACGTAGCGAGCCGGTCGGCCTCGGGGCATGGTTGGTTTGCTTCGCATCGTCTCCGCACTCCGCACGAAAGGGTCGCAACGTGTGCGGAGACGAGTATAATAAGTTACCGGTTAAAGTACAAGCCCCAGATTAAGTAATCCGGGGCCTATTGGAGGCGGGGGGAATCGAACCCCCGTGCCGAAGCATTTCGGACTGGGTCTCTACGTGTGTAGCCGGTTGATTTAGCAGCTCTTAGCCCTTGGCAGACCAACCGACAGGTCATCCGCGGGCCGAGCCCGGCTGTTTCTTACTTCTACGCCGCCGAACGGGAACGTAGAAGCCAGCCTGCTGTCAGCGCCGGTATCCGCTAGCAGGCGTCGCGGACCGACGGGCTGGCCTATTTAGGCAGCCAAACGGTAGCCATTGTTGGCATGTAATAGTTGTGTCAGGTGTTTTACGAGGCCTCCTGACAACCTCGACACGCCACCCAGACCTCAACCTGCCCGGTCGAAGCCATTCGCCCCCTTTCAGTTAGTGCTCTGTCTCGACTCATTCGAGTTATAGAGCGGAAATCCGAGAAGCCACGTGCTTCAACACGCGTGGAGATACAACGGGGAGTAGAATTTACTCTTCCCGAACGACCGGGCGGACTGAAGTCCGCGGCTCTTCGTGTCGCACCATCGTACTGCTCATATATAGTATACCAGCGCAGGATAGCAATTGTACGTTTCCTGACCAGGAAATTGAATGGAGCACGGCAAGGCCTCTGCCTCTCGCCTACGTGAAGCCTTACGCGGGCGGGGTTCTGCCTATATCGGGAAACAAGGCTTTGTCCACCAGTGGTGCCGGCAGGTCCGCGCTGGGCGAGGGGTCGCCGGGCATCTCCGACGAACTCGATTTGGGGGCGGATGCCGGTTCGACCGTGGCGGCTGGTCGCGGGCCGGACTCGGTTAGTTGGCTCGAGGGCACGTCGCCGAACCCGAAAACACGCCATGCCTCGCTCAGCGCGTGCATGAACTGCATGACCCGCTTTGCCGCCTCGGCACACTCGGCCTCACGTTGAGCAAGTTCGGCCCGCTTTCGAGTGTGCTCGCGCTCCCCCGCCGCTAGCGCGGCCAAGCGCTCGTCGAGCGCGACTTCACGCGTTTGCAGCTCGCTCGTGATCGCTTCGTGCCGGGCAAGCTTCTGCTTCAATTCCACCCGTTGCGGGTCGAGTTGGATTCGCTCGCGTTCGAACCGTGCCCGCCGTGCCTCGAAGTGAGCCCGATCCTGTTCGAGTTTCGAGACGGCGGCCCGCAACTCGGTGGCCTGAAGCTCCGTTTGTTGTTTTTCCAATACGAGCCGTGCCTGCTCCTCATGCAGTATGGCGAGTTGCCTTTCCAATTCGGCCTCACGCAGATTGAGCGCATCACAATGTTCCTGTTCGATCTCCTCGGATTCGTTGAGTTCCGTATCGAATTGAACAACCTCGGGACCGAGATCCTCGAGAATGTCTTGTTGAGGAGTCGTGGCCTCATCATCGGTAGCCGCCGCGGCGGACTCAGCAACGACATCGGTTGAAATTACCTCGGATGGCGCGGGTTGGGAACGATCCCAGGTGAGAGAAAGATCCTCGCCGCCGATGCACAGTTGGTCTCCATCATGCAGCCACGCGAGCATGACGCGCTCGCCATTGAGATAGGTTCCGGATCGGCTGCCGAGGTCGTAGATCGCGGGTTGTCCCTCGATCGTGAACAGCAGGGCATGGGCGAGAGAAACGTCCGGCGTGTCGAGGACGATACGGCAAATGTGGCGACGTCCTATAACTGCCGGCAGCTTCGTTAATTCATATTGCTGTTCGGCAGCGGTCAGCCGCAGCACGCCCGTCAGAGTGTCATCCGCCTCGTTCTCACGGGTAGCCAATCGTGCCGAGTCGTCCTCGGGCTCAAGGAACCGCACCTCGACCAACTCGGAACCAACGCGGAGTTCATCTTCCGGGTGGAGCGTGGCGATGGATATCTGTTGCCCGTTAACAAAAGTACCGGAGCGGCTGCACAGGTCGGTCGCGATGATCGACACCCCGGTATTGACCAGCGCGCAGTGGATTTTCGATACATCGCTGTGACCGATGAAAAGATCGCAATCGCGGCGGCTGCCGATGAGCGTTACCGGCTGCGTGGTTTCGGCGAAGACAGCATCGTGGCCCGCACCCGCGGTCAGATGGAGACGCGGGGCTCTCGCCGACAGCGTTGGCGTAGACCGAGTATGTAATTCCCTCTCCTGGCTCATTTTCGCTTCCGGGCCATCGGTCCCACCATCCACTTGGCATAGCTTCCCATTTTGAAGGATGCTAATTAATTGATGCAGAGGCAAGTGTTCACCCCATGAAACCGTGTGCATAACAGTCTGGGCGGGCCGGGAGCCAGTTTGGGGAAACGGGGAACCGGCGATGAGGGGGGAGGACGGGCGGGGCTTATCCCCTCGCGCCAACGCTTCCGGGGGCTGACGCCACCGGCTATTGACTTTCGCCCTTTCAGGGCTGCGATCCGCCCCCCCCCACTCGTTTGTTGAACTGCTTAACGTCTGCTTCGGTCAACTCCGAGCAGTCCGCCGAAAAAGTCATGTAACGGCCGACCCCCGAGTCGGCCGCTCCCGTGAGCGGATGTTTTCCCGTATTCTACGGCCGACACGGGGGTCGGCCGCTACAGTCTGTGGGCGCCGCCGACTTTTGCGGCGGACTGCTAGCTAATCAGCCGGCCCGTCGGCGTTTCAGTCGGAGGACTTCTCTCTCAGGGCCTTCTCGATTGTCTTGAGCAGCGCGGGGCCGCGTGTCCGGCTTTCGCTCGCCAAAATCACGCCCGTGTCGCCATCCACTAGGAACGCCGACGGGATCGCGCTGACGCGATAATTGCCGGCGATCCGACTAACTCCGCCGTCATAAAGCACCTCCCACGAAACCGCGTGTTTGTTTAGGAACCGCTGTACAACTTTGGCGGGAATGCCGCGCGGCGCGTCGAGTGAAATACCGACGATTTCGAGGCCTCGCTCGCGACACTTCTCGTACGCCTCGGTCAGATACGGCAAATCGGCCACGCACGGTCCGCACCACGTTGCCCAGAAGTCAATCAGTACCAACTTGTCGCGGTAATCGTGCGGGAAGTTAATCATGCGTCCCGACAGCGATGTGGCTCGAAACGGCGGCGCGGTTGCCCCGGAGTGCGCCTTCGCCAAATACGGTATGTTGTCATTGCCGGCGGGGGTCGTGTTCCCTTCCCGCAAGTACGCCAGCGCGGCCAAGACCAATACCATTCCCAGAAACAGCAGGATAGCAGCCTTGTGCGGTCGGTGTGGCGCTTCCATGTTTTCGCTCTCGCGCATGTTGGCTCCCAACATAGTTCTCATCTGCAATTGTAATGGATTATTAGCACGTTGCTCGAATCCCGCGTTTACGATTGAATGCCGGTTCGGCATAATATAATGGTTTCAGTTAGTAGCGGTCGTCCCCCCATGACGGGTACGAGCGGGTTGGGTGCCATGGCCAAGCGAAGCGCGGCCATGCTGGTCCCGTATCGAGAAGCATGCCCGCGCCTTCGGCTTGGGCATGGCACCTATCAATTAAGGTGTGGCGGAGCCCTAGCTCTTCACGCGCGGATAAACCCGCACAATCGAGGTCGCATCATGTCGGATAATACCGTCGGCACGCAGTCCACTGAATTCCCCCGCCAATACGTCGCACCGGAAGCCGAGTTCGGCACATGGGCCGCGGCGGAAAGCTACTATCAGGAGCTTGCCGAGCGGCCGATCGAGTCATTGGAGGAGTTCGAGAAATGGATGATCGACTTCAGCGAGATCGATGCCGCCTTCGACGAAGAATACATCTCTCGCCGAATCGAGACGACCCGCGCCACGGACGACCCGCGGCGTGAGCGGCGTTACCTCGATTTCATCGAAAACGTTTACCCGCATCGCGAGCCGTGGCACGATCGGCTGCGGCGCAAGTTCGTGGACGCCGCGGCCAGGTTCCCGTTGCCGAAGAAACGTTACGAGGTACTCGAACGCAGCATCCGCAATTCGATCGAGCTCTTCCGCGAGGAGAACATCCCGCTCGAGGTCGAGCACGCCAAGCTGATCCAGCAGCACCAGAAGATCACCGGCGTGATGACCGTCAAATACGCCGGCCAGGAGCTAACGCTCCAACAGCTTGGCCGCTTTCTCGAAGAGCCCGACCGCGAAGTGCGTGAGGAAACCTATCGACTCGGCGCCGAGCGTTTCCTGAAAGACGCCCGGCCGCTCGACGAGTTGTATGACCAAATGGTGAAGCTGCGCGACCGGATCGCCCGAAACGCGGACTGTAAGGACTATCGCGAGTACGCGTTCAAGTCGATGGAGCGCTTCGATTACCGCGCCGAGGACTGCCTCGAATTCCACAACGCGATCGAGCAGGTCGTCTTACCCGCGGTGCAAAAGCTCGCACTCGAGCGTAAGAAAAAGCTCGGCGTCGCGGCGCTGCGGCCGTGGGACCTGGCGGTCGACCCCGAGAACCGTCCGCCGTTGCGACCGTTCGAAACCGACGAGCAGCTCAAGCAGGGGTGTAGCAGCATCTTTCACAAGGTCGACCGCGAGCTCGGCCGGGTCTTCGACACGATGCGGGAAAGAAAGCTGCTCGACCTCGACAGCCGCAAGGGCAAGGCTCCCGGCGGCTACCAGGAAACCTACACGGAACGCCGCGAGCCGTTCATCTTCATGAACGCGGTCGGCACCGAGAGCGACGTTCGCACGCTGCTGCACGAGGGCGGTCACGCGTTTCACACCTGGGCGTGTCGCAACGATCCGCTGATCGTGTATCGCAACTATCCCATCGAGTTCGCCGAGGTCGCCTCGATGGGGATGGAACTGCTCGCCCTGCCGCACTTGGGAGAGTTCCACGGCAATGAAACCCGGCGCGCCCAAAAGACCTTCCTCGAGGGAATCGTCCACTTTCTCCCGTTCATGGCGTGTGTTGACGCGTTGCAGCATTGGGTCTACACGCACGTGGATGCCACACCCGAAGACCGTAAGGACGAGTGGGTCCGTCTGATGCAACGTTTCTCGCCACACGTGGACTGGAGCGGCATCGAAGCGTACCGTCGCCACTCGTGGCAGCGCAAGCTGCATTTTTTCGCGGTTCCGTTCTACTACATCGAGTACGGCATCGCGCAGCTCGGTGCGTTGCAGGTCTGGATGAACGCGCGGAAGGACTACGCCGAAGCGGTTGCCCTTTACCGCAACGGTTTGGCACTCGGCGGCTCACGCCCGCTGCCGGAGCTTTTCGAAGCGGCGGGTCTGAAGTTCGACTTCTCCGAGAAAACGTTGCGGCCGCTGATTGACGCCGTCATGGAGGAAATCGAACGGCTGTGATTGACGGAATGGCAGTGATCGAGATGCCATTGTTTAGTGCTCTGTCAGACTTGGTACAAGGGATCATTCTTGATTGGGTGGCCCACCTCTTTAGAGGTGGGGGACGCGAATGTTTGGCCGATTCGTGTTCCCCGCCGCTGAAGCGACGGGCTACCCGCGCAGCGAGAAAGTCTCACGAGCCGCGTAGAGCATACGACAAGGCAAACCGCCAAGGCACCAGGACGCAGAGGTAAACAGGGAGATCTCACGGAGAGGGCGCTGCCGCACGAAGCATGTACTCGAACGCCTCACATAGCTTGGCGTCCTTGGCAACTTGGCGCCTTGGCGGTTCCACGGAATTTATCTTGTAATGGGACCCTGGGTGTCGCCCGGAGCAGCTCGGCGGGCCTCGGTGGTTAGGAGACGGATCAGGAATTCGGAGCTGCCCGCGGGCGTGTCGAGCAGCTCGAGGCTGCCGCCGAGTTCGTTGATGTTCTTGCGCGCGACCGCCAGGCCGAGGCCGGTTCCGGCGTGGCCCTTGGTGGAATGGAAGGGCTCGAAGATTTTCTCGCGCTGGTCTTTGGCGACACCGGGGCCGTTGTCGGCGACGGAGATCATCACCCGCCGCTCTACGGGATCGAAGAGGGTGCGGACGTGAATATCGCCGCCGGCGCGGGGGACGGCGTCCATGGCGTTCGAGATCAAGTTGAGCACGGCCTGGTGCACGCCGTCGTAATCGACCGGTATTTCCGGGACCGTTTCGTCGAAGTCGGTGTGCAAGGTAATTCCGATCTCCTCGGCCTGCTCGCGAACCAGTTCGATGACGTCTTCGACGATCTTGCGGACGGGGAGCGTTTCCAGTTGGGGTTCGCGCTGCTTGCTGAAGGCCAGCATGTTGACCATCAGCGTGTAAACCTTGTCGAGGTTGCGATCGAGGATTCGCCAACCTTTGGTGGTGATGGCGAAATCACGGTGATCGAGTCCGCGCTGGACGATGTCGCCGCCGGCCCGCATCCCCTGAAGTATGTTCTTGATCGAGTGCGAAAGGTAAGCAACGGTCTCCCCGGTGGCTGCTAAGCGCTCGCGCTCCAAATGCGATTGCACCAGACGGGCGTTTTCGGTCGCCAGGCCGGTTTGATAACCGAGGGCGGTGATCAGCCGAAGTTCGTGCTCGTTGTAGGTATGTTCGGAGGTCGGGCAGTCGAGGTGGATTACGCCGAGAATCTCATCGCGGACCAGGATGGGCGCGCAGATCACCGAGCGGATCCCGATCTCTTTGATGCTCCGGCCGTCGCGGAAGCGTTGGTCTCTGATCGTGTTCGTGCAGAGCACGCCTTCGTGCGTTTTGACCACGTGGTCGACGATGGCGCGCGAGGCGCTGATCGCGCTGCGCGTCGCCTCGGCCCGGGCCTTGCGGCTACGAAACCGCACGATGGCGGGCAGCAGTTCCTTGCTCTCTTCGTCGCGGATGAAGACCACGCCGCGCTCGGCGGGGACTTCCTCAAAAACAATGTCCATCACGCGTTGGAGGAGCTGGTCGGGTGCCAGCAGGCTGCTGATCACGTCGGACAGTTCGCGGACGGCCTTCCAGGACTTGACGGCGTAGGCCGTATCGGGGGCCGCCATTATGACGCTGTCGTCGGCCGAGGGAACACTGACGACGACCGAGGGGCTGCCGGCGTCCTCATCAACATCGAGCGTGACCAGATCGGGCGGGATGTTCTCGCCGGAGAGCTGCTCGATCGAATCATCGCCGCTGTACATCAACAGCGTGCTGCCAAGCTTGACCTGATCGCCGTGCTTGAGTTTGACGGGTTCCTGGATGCGGTTGCCGTTGACGTAGGTGCCGTTGGCACTATTGAGGTCCCGCAGAATCCAGGAGCCGTTCTCGGGTTTGAGTTCGGCGTGACGGCGCGAAACGGTCTGGTCGGTCAGCGGCACCTGATCGCTGCCGCGCCCGATCAGGACGGCTTCATCGCCGATCTTGAGCGTGCGGCCCTTATCGGGACCCTGGAGGACGTATAGTGTAGCCACTGCGCACTCCGCCAAACGATACCCGCGGTAGAGGATACTGAAAGGGAGCGTTCCTCCACCATGGGTGGCGGTCAAGTGAGGCCCGCCGCCGCTCCCGCTCGAGCGGTGCGGCGACCGGCACGGCAAACGAACAATATCGGTTACGCTTCGCTCTTTGCTTTTTCTTCCTGCATCGCCGCCTTGCGTGAGAGTTTGATGCGACCCTGGTCGTCGATCAAGATGACCTTCACGCGAACCTCGTCACCAACCTTGACGACGTCGCCGACCGAACGGACGTAGGCTTCGTCCAGTTCGCTGATATGGCAGAGGCCGTCCTGGCCTTCCTGGATTTCGATGAATGCGCCGAAATCCTTGACGCTGGCGACCTTGCCGTCGTAGATCCGGCCGATCTCGATATCCTCGGTCATAGCCTGCACAAGATCATAGGCCTTCTGGGCCTTTTCGGCATCGACGCAGGAGATAAAGACCGTGCCGTCGTCCTCGATGTCGATCTGGGCGCCGGTGTTGGCCTGGATCGCGCGAACCGAGCGGCCGCCGGGGCCGATCAGCTTGCCAATCTTCTCCGGATTGATCTTGATCATCAGCAGGCGCGGGGCGTACTGGCTGATTTCCTCGCGCGGCTTGGCGATCACCTGTTCCATAACGTCAAGGATGTGGAAACGCGCCTTTTTCGCGAGTTCCAGCGCCTTTTCCATCAAATCGAACTGGAGTCCTTCCGCCTTGATGTCGAGTTGCACGCCGGTGATGCCTTCGCGCGTACCGGCGACTTTGAAGTCCATGTCGCCGAAGGCGTCTTCCTCGCCCAGAATGTCCGGGAACAGCACGACCTTGCCACCTTCCTCGACCATCCCGACCGAGATGCCGGCGACCGGGGCCTTGATCGGCACGCCCGCGTCCATCAGCGCCAGAGTGCCGCCGCAGACCGTCGCCATCGAACTCGAACCGTTGGACTCGAGAATGTCGCTGACGAGGCGGATCGTATAGGGGAAATCGTCCGGGCTCGGCAGGACGGCTTCGAGGCTGCGCTCGGCCAGGGCACCGTGGCCGATCTCACGCCGACCGGGGGGCCCGATGCGGCGAACCTCGCCGACCGAGAACGGCGGGAAGTTGTAGTGCAGCATGAATTTCTTGCTGTATTCCTCGACGAGGTCGTCGATGATTTGCTCATCGGAGGCGGTGCCGAGTGTTGTCGTCACTATCGCCTGTGTTTCGCCGCGCTGGAACAGGGCCGAGCCGTGCACGCGCGGCAGCCAGCCGACCTCGCCGGTGATCTGTCGAATGTCGTCGAGCCCGCGACCGTCCGTGCGGGTGTGGTCCTTCAGGAGACGCTCGCGAACCACTGCTTTCTCGACCTGGCGAACCGCTTCCTTGACTTCCGCCGGCGCGTGCTCTGGTTTATCTTCCCCATCCGGGCAGAAGTGCGCGAGCACCTTCTTGTAGACTTCCTTCACGGCCGCGTAACGTTCCTGCTTGCCGGTGATGGTCTTGGCGGCGACGAAATCGTCCCAACAGCGCTTGCGAACGCCTTCAAGGAAGCCGGCGTTCTGCTCGGGTGCTTCCCAGGTGACTTCCTGGCCGGCGTGATGCTTAAGTTCGTCGAGCATCTCGCAGATCGGCACAATGCCATACTCGTGACCAAACTTGACCGCGTCGGCGACTGCCTTTTCGGACAGCTCGCGACAGCCGATTTCGATCATGTTGATCGCCCGGGTCGTGCCGGCGACGATCATATCGAGGTCGGAGTATTCGAGTTGCGAACGGGTCGGGTTGATCACGAACTCACCATCGACATGCCCCACCCGCACCGAGGCCACCGGGCCCTGGAACGGCAGCGGGGAAACGGCCAGCGCGGCTCCGGCGGCCGCCATCCCGACCACGTCCGGATCGGTCTGCGTGTCCGCCGACAGCACGCTGAGCTGGATCTGCACTTCGTCCTTGAAAGCCTTGGGGAAGAGCGGACGGACCGGCCGGTCGATCATCCGCATCGTCAGAATTTCCTTGCCGGTCGGCCGGCCTTCGCGCTTGAAAAAACCGCCGGGGAATTTACCGGCGGCGGACATTTTCTCGCGATAGTCGACTTGTAGCGGGAAGAAGTCGATGCCCTCCCGCGGCGGTCCGGTCAGGACCGTGCCCAGGACGACGGTCTCGCCGTAGCGGACGAGGGCCGCCCCGTGTGCCTGCCGAGCCAGTTTTCCAGTTTCGATCGATAGAGTTTCCGCGCCAATCTGTCGTTCAACCTTAAACGTCATTTTATCCCTCAACCAGCAATTCTACTACCCAACACTAATTCTGCCTGTCCTGTACTCGCAGATGTCTTTTCCGGCATGGACGACGACCACCGGGGAACTGCGCCCCCCAGGTGGCCGTTGCTAGTGCCGTGTCAACTTTCGATTGGGGGTGGTTCGGGCGTCTCGCCCGAGATTCAGACGGACGGAACGTCGACGCCACCCTTCATTTCATAGCTGATAGAGCACCAGATTTCCACGGCAACGAAGCAAGACCGTGAGCAACATCGGCCTTGCCGCGCGAACATCATGCGAGGCGGCCTACTTACGTAACCCGAGTTTCTTGATCGTCTCGAGGTATCGCCCGCGATTCGTGCGGGTCAGATACTTCAGCAAGGCCGAGCGCCTCCCGACCATTTTGAGCAAACCGCGTCGCGACGAATGATCCTTCTTGTGTGTCTTGAGATGCTCGGTGAGCGTAACAATACGCTCGGTCAGCAACGCGATTTGAATTTCGGCCGATCCGGTATCGCCGTCATGGCGGCGATGGTCGCCCATGATTTCCGACTTCTTTTCCACCGTCAGTGGCATGGCCCTTACTCCATTTCCACACGGGTCGTGCCTCAGCCTGCCCCACGGGCCATCCGGGGGACATCCAAAGCAGCCTGATCTCGAACAACTCAGTATAAAACACAAACCCAATATTAGCAACCGGCAGAAGAACCACCGACTTTCGTGTACCGAAAACGTTATCCGGCCTGGTCAAGGGGCGGACTGTGTGCTGACCAGGCGGATTTCAACTCGCTGGGATGCGAATTCGCGCCGGCACGTCGTTGCGGCGTTGCTGATGCTTGGACCTATCATCAGGATGTTAAGCCCGCCAGGGACGCAGAAAAAGACCGCGATAGGCGCGTGGTGGCGCATGGGGGGCGACCGGCCGCTACGTGTGGCACGGCCGCCCTCGGCTGTGACGGTCGACCGGCACGGGGTCCGGCCGCTACTTTGGGGGCAATACGTATTACGCGTGCGGGACAACTCGGCCTCGGGGGTCTGTGCACTTTATCTGGACCTGGTCCAGGCTGAAGTCAGACACAGTTCGGATCGAGATTAATCGGCGATTGTTCTTCTCCAGTTCGTGCAGTGTCGACCGCTTGCGGTTTTGCAGCAGGTGGGCGACCTCGGCCGAGACCGACACCTCGATCGAACGGATGTTCTCCTTCGTAACCGCCAACTGGATCAGCCGCATGACGTCGAGCACGACGGACTCGGTGGTCTTGACCAGGCCGGTGCCGCGGCAGTAGCGGCAGTCTTCGTAGACGTTGCGGGTCAGGCTGGCGCGCTGGCGCTGGCGGGTCATCTCGATGATGCCGAACTCGCTCATCCGCAGGATCTTGGCACGTTCCTTGTGCTGTTTGAGGTTGCGGTTCAGGCGGCGTTCGATCTCGCGTTTGTGCTTTTCCAGCCGAACGTCGATGAAGTCGCAGATGACCACGCCGCCCAGGTCGCGCAGCCGCAACTGCCGGGGGATTTCGTCGGCGGCCTCGAGGTCGATCTTGTAGGCGGTTGTCTCGGCGTCCTCCTCGGCGCGAAAACGGCCGCTGTTGACGTCGACCGCGACGAGGGCCTCGGTTTGGTCGATTACGATCGAGCCGCCGGACTTGAGCGGCACGTGCCGTGAGTGGAGCTGTTCGAGCTCGTCCTCGATCCCGTAGCGGTGGAAGATCGGCTCGGGGTCGTCGAAGTGGACGACGATGTCGCGCGAGCGGGGGCTGAAGATCGAGAGGAACTCGTGGGCGCGCTCAGCCACGTCGGCATTGTCGACCACGATGCGGGTGATGTCGGAGGTATACACGTCGCGGATCGTGCGGATAACGAGATCGGACTCGGTGTACATTTCGGCGGGGGCCTTCATGTTCTTGATGCGTTTGTCGACGGTATTCCACAGTCGCGAGAGGTAGTTCAAGTCGCTCTGCAACTCGCGCTTGGTGTGGTCCAGCGCCGCGGTGCGCGCGATGAAACCGGCGTTTTCCGGCAGGTCGAGTTCGTGGAGCTGGTCGCGCAATTTTCGGCGGGCCTCGTCATCCTCGATTTTGCGGGAGACGCCGAGCTGACGCATGCCGGGCATCATGACCAGGAAACGCCCGGGGATGCTGAGGTAAGTCGTGAGGGTTGGGCCCTTGGTGCCGATGCCTTCCTTCGTAATTTGCACGAGCAGTTGCTGTCCGCGGCGCAGACAGCGTTGGATCGGCGGACGGCTGCGGCGGGGCATTTTTCGGCCGACGTTTTCGGTGTTGCCCTCGCCGTTGGGGAAGTACTCGGGGTGCAGATCGGAGATGTGCAGAAAGCCGTTCTTACCCTGGCCGAAATCGATAAAGGCGGCCTGGATGCTGGGCTCGACGTTGGTGATGATGCCCTTGTAGATGTTGCCGACGTAGTTTTCAGAGGAAGCGCGTTCGAGGTAGATTTCCTGGAGCTTGCCTTCTTCCATGATCGCGATGCGGCACTCTTCGCGCGGCACCACGTTGATGATCATTTCCTTTTCGCCCGAGGGCTCAGGGGCTTTGGTGACTTCCTTAGCTTCTTCGGGTTTGGCCGGCGCTTCTTCTTTCTTCTTACCGCGGCGCGAACGGCGCCGGCGGCGACGCGTAGTCGTCTCCTCCGGTGCTGGTTCGGTGGCCTCGCCCGGTCCTTCGGCGGGTTCCGGGCGCAAGCGGTCTTCGTCCACGGGCGGCTGTTCGTCCCGAGTGGTCTCCTTTTCAGGGACCGCGCGCGGATCCTTCTTCCTTCGCCGTCGTCGACGCTTGGAACGAGTCGGCGCTGCCTCGTCTTTGTCGGCCCGCGGTTCGGAAATCGTTACCGTCTCATCGGGTGGCGGCGGTGAGACGTCGTCGACCGGTCCCGGTTCATCGGAGGCCGCCGGGCGTTCCTCCGCTTCTTCCCAATCGATCGGTTCGATATAAGTCCCGTTGGGGACCGCCTGGCTGGTCGTGTCGCCCGGTTTGCGCGGCATTTCTTCTTCGTCGGCCGGCGGTGTTGGAGTACGCTTCCCGGGCGGATGAGGCGACGGAAAACGGATTACGATCATGTCTTCGCTTTGTTCGACCTTGGCCGTTGGAGATATCGGCTTAATGGTCGGGGACGGAGGGGCCTGCTCGACGACCTCATCCGGAGCGGCCTTCTTCTTGGCCCGGTGGGATTTAGAAGTTCGGCGTTTACGGGTTCTTTTAACGGTGGCCGGTTTTGCGGCGGCTTCGCCCGCGGCGGTCGTTTTTGCGCCCGGAGCGGCCACCTCGGCGGTTGATTCGGACTCGTCGTCGGCGACTTTCTTTTTCTTCGAACGACGAGAGGTTTTCTTTCGTCTGGTCGCGGTTGTGCGTTTTTCAGGTTTTGCGGCGCTGGGTTTTTCGACCGCGATCACTTCATCCGCCGCGACCGTTTCTTCCGCCGTGGTTTCGGTCGAGCCGGTTGTGTCCTCGGCTGCTTTGACTTTTTTCTTACGTGTCGTTCTTTTTCGTTTGCGTGTAACCGTCTTCTTCGTGGGCAATGTATTTCCTTTCCGTGTCCGGCGGCCAGTGTGACGGGCCGGCGAGCACAATGTCCCATTCAACCTCGACCTGCCGCCAGCGATGGTCATAGGCAGAGGCAGGTAAGGTTAGTGCTGTCAAGACCTCGCTGGGCCGGGCGGTGCGCTGGTCGACAAACGCCAGGCGCATCGACAACGTGCGGCCGTCGAGGGTCACTTTTTCGATATAGGGGCGGATGTCGATGGCGCGGGTCGGCTTTCCGGGGCCGTAGGCGCGATCGACGGTGAGTGTTTCCGCCGCCGGCAGATCCGCAATGCGGGATTCCGCGATAGTTGCGTGTTCGGGTTCGAGATCGATCGTGAAAACCACCCGGCGCGGGTGCGGTTTTGCGCGGGACGGTAGTGTGACCACCTGCCGCAAGCGGCACTTGGCCGGAAGCACCGCGGCCAGGCTGTCATGCAACAGCTCAACCGGGCGGGTCTCACACAGTTCCACGACGGCCCACTCGCAGTCGGAGGCCGTGCCGACGCGGCGCGGCAGCGGCAGCACGAGCCGCGGCAGCGGGTTGAAACCCCGGGAATACGCCAGCGGCCAGCGGGCGCGCGTCAGCGCCCGGGCCAGCACGCGCAGCTCATCATGGTGCGAGAGAAAGCGCAGGTCGCCGTCGAGCGCGAAGCGGAACGCGACGGGGCAACGTTCGGTCGCATCGGCGTTCGGCTTCGCGGGTTTTTCAACGGCGGTCGTCGGCATCAGATTCCACTTTCCGGGTCGATCTCGCGCAGCTTGTCGCGGAGGTAATTAAGCACCTGCCGGTCGGCATCGAAGCGCATCACCTTGCGCGCGATCGATTCGCAACGTTTGATCGAGGTTGAACGAACGATTTTCTTGATTTCGGGCACGTCCGTCGGCGCCATCGAAAGCTGCCGCAGACCCAGGCCGATCAGCAATTCGCAGTACATCGGCGCGCCGGCCATCTCACCGCAGACGCTGACGTCGACGCCGGCGCGCTTGCCCGCCAGGACGATGTCGCGGATCAGCTTGAGGACGGCGGGATTGTGCGAGGAAAAGAGGTGCGCCACGCGTTCGTTGGCGCGATCCACCGCCAGCGTGTACTGCGTCAGGTCATTGGTGCCGATACTCATGAACGCGACCTCCTTGGCAAAGGCGTTACTGAGCAGGGCGGCGGCGGGGGTCTCTACCATCATGCCGACCATGACGTCGCGGGCGAAGGGGATCTCATCGTCCTCGAGGTCTTCCATCACGTCATGGAGCGTCGAGCGCGCCTGGCGCAGCTCCATCAGCGTGGTTATCATCGGGAACATGATGCGGACGTCGGCGTCGAGCGCGGCCCGCAGAATGGCGCGCAGGTGCGTCTTGAACATGTCCAGATGGGACAGGCAGTAGCGCAACGAACGCAACCCCAGCGCGGGATTGTGATCGTGGTGCTGATCAAGGTAGTCGGTCATCTTTTCCGCGCCGAGATCCATCGTGCGAATGATCAGCGGCTTGCCCCGGGCGTGGCGAACGGCGGAGCGAAAGGCTTCAAACTGCTGTTCTTCGCTCGGCAGTCGATCACTGCTCAAAAACAGGAACTCGGTCCGGTAGAGACCGATACCCTCGGCACCGGTATCCAGAGCGAAACGGGCCTCCGCCGCCAGTTCGATATTCGCCTGGAGCGAGATTCTGACGCCGTCGGTCGTGACGGCGGGGAGGTCGCGCAACTCGGCCAGTTGCTCTTCAAAGGCGCGATACTCGCGCTGCCGGATGTGGTAGCGTTCGATTGTGTCGTCATCGGGATTCGCCACGACGATGCCGTGGGTTCCGTCGATGACGATCGTTTCGCCGCCGGCGATGTCGGTGGTGATGTCGTTGAGGGCAACGACGGCGGGTATGTCGAGCATGCGGGCGATGATGGCGGTGTGCGAGGTTTGGCCGCCGACGTTGATCGCGAAGCCGAGCACGTGATCGCGGTCGAGCGAGATGGCCTGCGAAGGGGTGATGTCGTGCGCGACGATCACGACCGGTTCGGTGAGTTTGGTGATCCTCTCGCGGACCCGGCCCAGGATGTGACGCAGGACGCGCTTCTCGATATCGTAAAGATCGCGGACGCGCTCTTTCAGGTAGCTGTCGGCGACGTTGCGGAAGAGTCGCTCGCGGCGGTTCATCTCCTGGCCGAAAGAGTAGGCGGCAGTGTAGCGGTTCTTCTCGATTGCCTCGACGACGGCGGCACGTAGCGGCTTGTCGGCGATGAATTCCTCGTGGAATGTGAAGATCGCCGCAGTCTTGTCGCCGAGCTTTCGGGCGGCGGCCACGCGCAGCTCGGACAACTCCTGGCGCGACGTTTCGAGCGCCGCGTCGAGCGTCCGGATTTCCGCCGGAACCTCGGACGGGTCGATGGTGCGACGGGGGATGCGGTACTCTTCGGCATCGAGTACCAGCGCCGGCCCGATCGCCACCCCCGGCGATGCGTTAATACCTTTTTTCGTGATCATTTGTCGCGGGCACCGCCGCGGCGGCCGCGAGGCCCGGCCCCTTCAGCCGCAAAATACCGTTTTGTAGGTTCGGTTCGTTAGTCTTCGTTAAATCCGGTGTCAATTAGCGCGACCAGCGCGTCGAGCGCCTCCGCGGCGTCGGCGCCTTTGGCCACGACTTTGATTTTCGTACCCTGCGTCGCCATGAGCATCAGTAGCTCCATCGGGCTGCAAGCGTCGGCACCTCGATCCTGGCAGTGTACGGTCACGTTGGCGGAAAAACGCGAGGCAACATCCACGAACTGCATAATCGGGCGAAAATGCAGCCCCTCCTTGTTCGGGATGACGGTCTCTTTTTCCAGCACCACAGGTGTTTCCGTCTCGTGCATGTTTTAGGTTTCGATTAGGTTCGGCCACATAGGCGATCAGGTCGTCAGGGCCTTCTCGTCCACTTCCTTGAGCAAATCGTATATCTGTTCCGCATCGCCGGACTGTCGCAGAAACTTGCGGAAACGCTCCTGCTGTAAATGTCGAAAGATCAGGTCCATTGCGCGAAGGTGTTCTTCCGGCTCGTTGCTCGGGCTGAGGATCAGGAATACGCCGTAGACCGGTTCCCCGTCGAGCGAGACGAAGTCAATTCCCTGGATGCTGCGGCCGACGGCGGCAACAACTCGCGGCAGACCGTCGATCTTGGCATGCGGGGCGGCGACGCCTTTCCCAAAGCCGGTAGTCCCACGCGTGCGCTCGCGGGTGACGATCGACTTAATGATGCTGTCGGCCGAGTCGGACTCGATCAGCTTGGCCTCCGCAAGCACCTGGACCAACTCGCGAATCACGCCGTTTCGATCGCGGGATTCCAACTCCGGGATGATCGCTTTCGGGTGAACCAAGTCGAGCAACTTCATTGCCGTCTCCGCCAAGTGTGTCCCGTACCCCCCACTAGTCCAACTCCTCCTCCGAGATCCTCGGCGGGTGCTTGCGGTTACGCAGCTTTTCCTTGTGCCGGCGGATCTGTCGTTCGACTTTGTCGAGCATCAGGTCGACCGCGGCGTAGGCGTCATCATGCTGTTCGCGCGCGACAAACGGCTGGGTTCCCTCGGCGTGTACAATCATCTCCGCGAAATGCTGGCCGTTGCTTCCATCCAGGACGACTTCGATCGACTGGATGCGATCGAAAAAGCGAATCAAACGTTCAGCTTTTTCCCGGCAGTAATCCTTCAGGGACTCACTGACCCCCATGTGCCGACCTGATACGGTGATTTGCATGATCTGTCCTCCTACGTGAATCAGCATCGATGAGCGTTTGCCCAGTTATCTTCTTGTGCAAAACACACACGCCGATAGAGCAGCCCCCCAATTACACAATTCCCCCGTTTCCCGCTCACAGGCGGTATCTCTTGGGTGTTGGCCGCAGGCCTTCGCCGAACTGTCTTCTTCCTCATTAAACATTACTGTACACGTTACCGGGCGAGAGCGTCAAGCCATCGTGGGTCGAAGATAGGTCGTCCACTCCCCCAGCGACGCACACATCCTCCATAAAAAATTGTATTCAGCCAAGCGTCCATAGGCGTGAAAGAGAATTGCATCCGCAAGGTGAAAGACGCTTAAAGGCTTTTGTGGAAAGTGGTTATGTTTTTTCACGTTTAGCTGTGCTGCTCAAAGTGCCGGGTGGTGCCGCGCTCGACCAGCAGCGGGGCGATCCGGGTTTGCCGCGGCGCATCCGACCTTTCCCGACCGAGACGCTGGAGAACGGTTTCCATCGTTCGTCGGCCGATTTCTTCCCCATTGAAATCGATGGTGGTCAGGGTCGGGTGGATTTCGCTGCCGGCCGCTTCGTTGCCGTAGCCGATTACGGCCAGGTTCTCGCCCGGCTTGTGCCCCAGACGCGTCCCTAGGAGCATCAGCGTGATTGCGAGAAAATCGTCGGTCGCGACGACGGCTTCCGCCCGTTCAAGTCGCGGGGCAAGCGTATCGAGTGTGTTCATGTCATCGATCGTCGCCGTTGCGCTCTCGGGGTCGAGGCCGCTTTCGCGGCAAATCTCCTGGAAACCGGCGAGACGCTCGGCGGCGCCGTTGGCCGTCGGACGATGCACGTAGAGCAACTCACGAGCACCGTTGCGAACCAGAAAGCGCGCGGCCATGCGGCCGGCTTCGGTCTGGTCGGGGGTCAACACGTCGCAGGCGACGCCCTCCAGCGGCCAACACGACGTCAGCACGCGGTTTTCCATGATTTGCTTCAACCGGCCGGCGCGAGACGTGTCCAGCGGGACGGCGTTCAGCGCCCCGTCGATCCGCTCGGGTGATATCGAGCCGAGTTGTTCGGGCGACGGGTTTACGCCGGTCTCGATTACATGGACAACGTAATGGGCCTGCTGTGCCCGGTTGATCACGCCACGCAGGAAGCTTGCCGCGAACGCCGAGCGCAGGTCGTCGACCAGGGCGGCGACGGCGTAATTGCGCCCGGTCGCCAATGAACGAGCGGCGTGGCTGGGAACGTATTTGAGCTTTCGACAGACTTCCAGAACACGTTGTTTGGTTTGAGTGCTGATATCCGGGCGGTCGTTCAGTGCTCGCGACACGGTTCCCCGCGAGAGGCCCGTGTCTCGCGAGATATCTTCGATCGTCACCTTCCGCATGGGTAGGCTCCTCCCTTAGAGAGGTCTAATGCGGCCCCTACTAATATACGCCATCATGTACCCGAAGAATTGCCATCAATTCCACTTCGGCCAAACAATTCTACCGAGAATCTTCCAAGTTGCAACGAAGAAATCGACCACCAAGGAAGATGCACACCAAAACGCTACGTTTTTAACCGGCGCTCATGTCGCTAGAATATGGTCCTCTGGATGCTATGCGAGACACACGAAACCCCATGACGATCCCGAACCTCACGACCGAACACAGTCCGCGGACGGTGGCTGATCCCGCCCTCGAACAGGAGGCGCTTCGCGAGCTCGTTAAACTGTCCGTGATCGTGCCGGCCTATAACGAGGCGTCGGCTATCCGAGATACCCTGATCGAGCTTCGCTAAGCGTGTCCCGGGGCGGAGATCATCGTCGACGACGACGGCTCCTCGGACGACACCGGCCGGTTCGCCGGTCAGGTTGATGGAATGATAGTCCATAGCCACACGCGCAACCGCGGATACGGCGCCGCACTGAAGACCGGGATTCGACGGGCCCACCGTCCCGTTGTCGCCTGGTATGACGCCGACCAGCAACACACCCCCAACGATCTGATACGGGTGGCGCTTCCCGTCATCCGTGGCGAGCGCGATGCCGTGATTGGCGTGCGCGGCGCCGACTCCGCGCGGCAGCGCAACCGTGTGCTGGGGAAGCTCGTCCTGCGCTATGTCGCTCGCCTCGTCAGCGGGGAATACCTAACCGATCTGAACTCCGGCCTGCGGTGTTTCCGGCGCAACCTCATCCTCCGATACCTACACCTGCTGCCCGACGGGTTCTCCGCATCCACGACGAGCACACTTTTGCTCCTCAAGCGCGGCTACAACGTCGGCGAAGTCCGCATTCGCGTCCGCGCGCGCGTCGGGAAGTCCACCGTCAAGATTTTCAGTGATGGTCTTCGCACGATGCAGCTAATTTTGCGGATCGTCGTCTTGTTTGAAGCGCTGCGAGTCTTCGCCACGCTCGGGCCGCGGGACGCTGGCGCGGCGAAGACGCGGAAAAGTACGTGACAACGCTCTTCGCCGCGCATCGGCAAGATTCATCGGCCTGGCACGCCTTCCGTTGGATTCATGCGCACACCCGGGAATGGCGATTGTGGCCGGTGACCCTGCTGGCAATCCTCGGCGTCGGCTACGCCCTCTATCACCGACAGGGATTGCTCACGCTTCCCGCCGCGATGAACCTCGCATGTGCGCTGCCTCTATGCCTGATGTTCCTTGATTATGACCGCTACTTCCTGCCGGCGGAGGCGCTCCTCCTGTTGCAGGGTGCGGTCGGCATCCGCGCCGCGACGGAATTGAGTCGCGCGGCGCGGCGACGCGCGGCACAGAGGCGCGAGCAGGCCCGCCGAACCACGCCACCTACACCCGCCAAGCACGCCCCATAGCCCCATCCTTGCCGGGCATATTTGGCGGGAGGAGTCCCTGTTTACGATAAATTTTCCGACCAGAGGCATTTTTTTCTCAAATTCCGCGTTGCGCGGGGCCTCATTCGGCAACTAGTAAGGTGGGGGCCGCGCTTGTGGGATAACGTCCGGGACGGCGCCCGGACGCTGACCGCAGTGGGTGGATAGCGGCGGACACGGTACGGCATTGTGCTGGATCAGGTTCCGTCGAGGTGGTAAAATAGGTAATTAGTCCAACACGGTGAAAAATGGGACGGGCTCTGAGCAGATCAGTGCAAACCTCTGGAAAAATGAGGCCCGCGAGGTGCCCGAACCTTTTTCACCCAATCGTGGGGCACGGCATGTCTCTAAGATATAGGAGGCGGTTATCATGTTCGATCGAATCGGCTTCAAACGAATCGGCTTCCCGACATTTGTCGCGCTGATCGGCGCCACGCTGGTTTTCACGGCCGTAGCGGCCGGGCAAACGACCTGGTACGTGGACGACGACGCGCCGGGCGACCCGGGGCCGGGGGACCCGAGCATCAGCGATCCTAACGAGAACGGTTCGCTGGAACACCCGTTCGACGCGATCCAGGAGGGCATCGCCGCCGCCGTGGACGGCGACGAAGTCGTGGTCGCCGACGGCACGTACACCGGCGAAGGCAACCGGGACCTCGACTACGGCGGCAAGGCCATCACCGTCCGATCGGAAAACGGTCCCGACAACTGCATCATCGATTGTGAGGGAAGCGAGGCCAATCCACATCGCGGCTTCTACTTCCACAGCGACGAGAGCACCGATTCG
>JAUWNI010000093.1 GCA_030612705.1 Phycisphaerae bacterium
CGGCACCTGTCTGGTGGCGGCGGGCGCCCTGCTGGTCGCCGTTCCGATCGGCCTGGCAACCGCGATCTTTCTCAGCGAGTACGCCCCGCCGTGGTTCCGCCAGGTCGCCAAGCCGGTACTGGAGGTCCTCGCCGGCGTGCCGGCCGCTCGGCCCGGCCGGGCCCCCCCCGGGGGCGGGGGTCGGGGTTCGGGTGTCGGCCGGGCGCCTCCGGCCGACAGGGGGCGCGCCCGCTACTCGTCCTTTCCGCCGTACAGTTCGGGCAGGCCCTTGCCCTTGTTCCGCGGGTCCGCGTACACACTGCCGGTCACGCGGTTTTCCAGCCGCGACCAGATCGCCTGGTAAAGTTCGTCGCTGAGCGCGACGTAATTGACCTTGGGGTGTTCGACGATTCTCTTAGCGTCCGTGAAGATGAACCGGAGGAATGCCTTGACTTCGGGGCGCTGGGAAGCTTCGGCGTTGACATACACAAACAGCGGGCGCGAGAGCGGCGAGTAGCTGCCGTCGCGAATAGTACTCAAGCTGGGCTTGACGGGCTTACTCTCGCCCTTGCTGATGCCCAACAGGTTGAGCCTGGCTTTGTTGGCCTCGTAATATGAGAAGCCGAAGTAGCCCAGCCCGCCGCGATCGCCGGCCACGCCCTGCACCAAAACATTGTCGTCCTCGCTGGGCGTAAAATCGCTGCGGCAGGACTTGGCCTTGCCGACGACGGTCTCGACGAAATAGTCGAAGGTGCCGCTATCGGTGCCGGGAGCGTAGAGCTTGAGCGGCAGATCGGGGAAGCCGGGGCGGACGTCCTTCCAGTTGTTAATCTTGCTGCCCGGCGCCCAGATTGTCTTCAGCTCCGCAACGGTTAACGACTCACAGAAATTGTTGCTAGGATGAACGACTACCGCGATGCCGTCGTAGGCGATCGGCATCTCGATGAATTCGACACCCACTTCAGCGGCGCGGCTGAGCTCGGCAGGCTTGATCGGGCGCGAGGCATCGCTGATGTCGGTCCGCAGGTCGGGCCGCTTCTCCAGGAATTTCTTGAAGCCCCCGCCGCTGCCGGAGATACCGACCGTGACCTGCACGCGCGGCTGCTGCACTCGAAACAGTTCGGCCGCGGCCATTGTGATCGGCGCAACGGTGCTCGAACCGTCGATCTTGACCTTTCCGTGAGGGCGTCTTTGTCCATGTGCGGCGTTCGTCGCCATCAGTAACACGGCGACGCCGACGAAAAGCGACATTCCTCTGTTGCGAAGGGCTGATTTCACTGTGTTTTCTCCTTCATGGCTGTGGCAAAACGGCCGCGGCAACGACGCCGCTGGAACCTACCTACGTATTACTACGCTCGCTTTGTGAGAATTGTGTTAAGACGGCGCTAATAGTCCAGTGACGGCGGCCTCCTCCCGCGATAGCCCACACGCATTACAGGCGTGCCCCGGCCCGCAGGCGGGCCGGGGCGATTGCATGCTGTAGCCTATATCTCGTGAGGAGGTTTATAAGCCTTGGAAGCCATAGCTTCCCAGCAAGGCGGCGAGGTCCGAGAGGTCCACTGTGCCGTTGCCATCGAGGTCGCCGTCCTCGTAACTCAACTCGCCGGTCTGTCCGTAGTTGCCGAGCAGAGCGGCAAGGTCGGAGAGGTCCACGTCGCAATTCCAATCCAGGTCACCCGGCGCGGTGCCCAGGATCACACTTACCAACTCAGCCACGTCCGTCTCATCGACTATAAGGTCGCCGGTGAGGTCGGCACTGAGGTCCATGTTGACGGCGTCGTCGATGTTCGACCAGTCGCCGAAATTTGCGTAGACGTAATGAATGTCCGTGCCGTCAATAATGCCGTCGGCGCCAAGCGGAACGGCACCAGGGGTGGTGGCATTACCGGCGATGTCGCCGCGCGAGTCGCCAGGCACGTAGGGCTTGCACTCTCCCGTCAACTGCGTGCCGAAGTAATTCACTTCGCCCATCAGGGTAAACCAGAAATCGTCGACGGCGACGAAGGCGTCCTTCCGCCGAAGCACGTCGGTGACCGGATCGATCGCCAGACCGTCCGCGAAGTAGCGGACGTCCAGAGCGTCGAAGTTGCCGTCGCCGTTAAAGTCACCGAGGATCTCGGGCACAACCGGATCACCAGCCGTGGTGTTGTACATCACGTTGGTGGCATACGCGCCCGGATCGCAGATAGCGTCCATCATCGCGCAAATGTCGTCGAAGTCGCGCGCCCCGTCGCCGTTGAAATCCCCGGAGATCTTGTTGCGTACGTTCAGGTCGGAGTCGCCGGCAATGCTCCCACCGTAGGGATCATTCGGATCGTCCGTGAAGTAGTTGTAGTAGTTCCCGTTGGCGCTGCCGTCGCTGTAAACCTGCTCCTCGAGCGGCGTGATGCAGACCGGGTCATTGGGGTCGGAGTAATCCCACTCCCAGCAGGGATAGGGCTCGCGATTCGGGACCTTGCCGGCACCCGTGCGCGTACCGTAGGCCGGCACGTCGAGCTCGTTGAACTCCCGGATGTAATCCTGCAACGCCTGGTTCAGATCCGTGTTGGCGGCGAATGCGGTTGGATCGGCGGGGTCCGGAAGCGCATCCACGCCGCCCAGCAGGACAAACGTAGTCGCCAGGAACTCGCCCGGCATGTTGTACTGGCTCTCCGGGTCGATACCGTTGGGATCGTTGGGATCCTCGAAACCAAGGATGCTCTCGACGATGTTGTTGATGTAATCAGCGCCGGCGGGCGGGTCCATCCAGGTATCCGACGGGTAATTCGGATCACCCGTCACCGCGGGGTTACCACGGGTAGCGAACGTCTCCGGGCCACCAATTTGCCAGGCATTGTCCGGATCGAGGTTGTCGAGGATGTTGTCGATCGACGGACGGACATACACGCTGCCGCCACGGTCGTCGAACATGATGTTGGTGATTTCGTACTTGCCGGCTCGGGCGTCGGCCGCGGACCGGCTACCGCCCATCAGGCCAGTGTAACCGACCGCCAACTGGCGGCGCTGGACGGCCGCCTCCATGATGCTGGAGCCGCCGTTGTTGGTGGCCTGGTGGTTCGGGCCAAGCCGGGTGCGATCGGCGTTCTTGTTCTTGCTGCCGAGGTTGTCACCGCGGGCCCAGCTCGGATCGATGCCGAGCGAGTTCATCCCGCCGTTACGGGTGCCGGAACCGGAATCACGCGTGGCCGCGAGGAGGTTCTCGCCGCTGGGCATACGGCCGGTAAGGAAGAGGTAGCGCAGCTCACTGACCTTGACGTTCTCCAGATCCGCGCCCCGGTTACTGATGATCGAGATTGGCACCCAGGCGATCTGAGTGTCGAAAATCGTGCCGCGGTCTGGGCTTTCGACATTGATATTCATCGAAATGGTCGAGTTGGGATCGTTGGGATCCTCGCGCTCGAGTGACTTGAGCGTGTTCTTGTAGCCGGTGTCCCAGGACAATGTCGGGCAGGAACCGTAACCCGGCGCACCCGGATTCAGGCTCCACGCCGGCGTGCCCGACTGTGTCACGAACCAGCGTACCGGAACGTCGAGGACAGCCATGTCGACGCGCGACGGGGCGTACGGCGTCCCGCTGGGCCAGTCCATGCCGCACCCAGTCGGAACGATGTCGCCGTCTTCGGCCCATATGACGCGGTTGATCAACCCGACGCCGGTTGGGACGTCTTCCGAGATCTCGCCAAGCAGGTGATAGTCGACGAGTTCGGCGAGGCCGTTGCCGGAGCCGATGCCACGATACTGAACCAGCCACCAGCCGCTCCAGTTCGGGCAGTTAAACGTGGGGGCCAACTGATCCACCAGCCAGGTGTCGGGGTCAAAACCCCAGATGCCGTCATTATCAACATCGATCCAATCGTTGGTGGAAGCCGGCGACTTGAAGAAGTCCTTAAAGAGCGTAGCGCCGCTGATGTTGACCTCGTCTCCCTGGATGTTAACGTCGGCCGAGACAGAGGTGATTGCGAACAGCGACACAGCGACGATAGTTAGGTAGCGTGTCATCATCTTCTTTTCCCTTCGAGAGTACCAGAGACAAACCCTCATATGTTTGGAGTTACGTGTCTTGGATCATTACTGAACTTAAGCTACGCGTATCAAAAGCGCGGACATTCCCTGTCGATGCACCTCCTTTCCAATCCACGACCGTGCACCCAACGACTATCTTGGTCTGTTATCGACTTAGCGACTCACAGCGACTCGGGTCAGTCTCCTCTAACTTCATTGACGCCCGTGAGGCTGTAGAAGCGGTCACCCCACTCGTGGTTTCTCATAGTCTGCAAGATTGTTTTGCGCGCGGCGCTGCCATCGACATACAGGAAGTTCGTGGTGCCGCCGAATCCGTCCCCGCTAGGGTGATGACGTCCGACCGCCTGAACCTCGGGTCCGAGGTTGCCTAGGATCAGCCCCGGCGTCTCGTTGACCTGCGCCTCGGGCCTGAGACCGTAGGTTCGATCGCCCGGCGACGCCGGGTCACCGTAGACGAAGCCGGGCGTATTCAGCGGAGCGTGGTAGATGTTATTCCCGGCACCGTACCCCACGTGGTAGAAGGCACTGATCGGGCGATGACTCTTGCTCTTGTACGTATTCCCGCCGAGGACCTCACCGGCCGTGATCCAGTTGCGGTTGAACTCGGTCGCGAGAATTACGGGCCGGTAAGTGTTTATTTCACACTCCCTAACGAACTTGTTGGTGCGGGGTCCGCCCTCGGCGAGATCGATCGTGAACTTGTTCCGGGGCACAATCGCCGCGTTGGCGGTATATGCAACCCATGGAGCCTGCTTGTCTTCGATCGCGCCGCCGCCGGGCGGATTGCCACGATCATCGCGCTGCTCCTCGCCCATCCAGTTTCCGGAGTCGAGGCCGGGGTTGGTGCGGGGACAGCCGCCCGTCTCGAACTCCGGGCACTGGAAGGCTTCCATGTCGACCTCGCCGCGACCATAGAGAAACCACGACCAGTGCAGGTAGCCAAACTCCTTATCGAGCGGCTGATCGCGCAAGTCGTATTCGCCGTTCGGCCCGCTGGCGTAGATGTAAGAGCACGGATAGACGGCGTTGTTCTCGGCGAGGTAAATGCCAAACCCCTGGCCGACGTGATGGAGATTGGCGGCGCACATCGCGGCCTTCGCGTTACGCCGCGCGCTCTGCAAACTCGGAAGCAGGATCGCGATCAGCATGGCGATGATCGCGACGACAACCAGAAGTTCAATCAGCGTAAAGGCAATCGAGTGAAATCGGGAATCGCGGGACATGTCTGTTCCTCACCAAGAGCCTCGGAGAACGCCGATGTGTCCGGAAAACACCACGTTTTCCGTCGACGCGCGAGGAAGGTTACGCAACTCTCGTGAGGACTTCGTGTGCCGAAGATGAAAAGCGTGTGAATTTGGCGGATCGAGTCCGGCGGCGTGTAGCCTGATGGGGATACCTTCCCCTTGTCTCTATCCCAAGCGTGTCGCAATCGATCGTCGTCACACGCTGAATTGCGTGCTCGGCCCGGCGGACGCCGGCTGCGGAATCCTCACGGTCACGCGCGTGCCTTCCCCCGGCGTGCTCCGAAGCGTAACCGTCCCCTTCATCGACGCCACCGCGTGTCGGACGATCGACAATCCCAGGCCGGTACCGCGCTCGTCTCCGGAGCGCGCCCGCTCAACTTGATAGAACCGCTCAAAAACACGTTGCTGCTCCGATTCAGGAATCCCGCAGCCGTCATCGGTCACCTCAAATGAAATCCACGCCGAGTTTGTATTGCAGGTGATTCGCACGTGCCCGCCGCGGTCGGTGAACTTGATCGCGTTATCCACAAGGTTGTCCAGGACGAGCCGAAACAGATGCGGGTTGGCAACGACCGTTTGGACAGTGCCGTTTAGGGCGCGCGTCTCCCACGCAATTTCCTTCGATTCGAGGCGATCCGCGAAACGCGCGTACAGATCATCCAGCTCTTTCCGGATGTTCAACGCTTGGGGTTCGAAGCGGCTCGTCGGCGATTCCAGGCGCGACAGGTCGAGCAGATCGGAGACCATCGCTTCCAGCCGTCGGCTTTGTCGGTTGACCGTGTCGAGAAAACGCCGGGCGGCCGCCGCTTCTTCCGCCGGGTCCATTTGCAGCAGCGTCTCGATGGCGGCACGGATGGCGGAAAGAGGGGTCCGCAACTCGTGTGAGGCGTTGGCTACAAAATCAGTCTTGATACGGATGATACGCGTCAATTCGGTGATGTCGGTCAGCACCAGCATCCGCCCCGGCGTGAACTCGCCCCGTGTCGAGGCATCACCCGGCAGGGCAACGTCGGAGGCACGCGCCAGCAAGTGAACCTCGCCGGTAGAGGTATCAACCTGAAGACGCGCTTCCTGATCGAGAGGGTTCCGGGAGGACGGATCATTGGCGGATTGCTCGCCGCGCAGCATTTGTTGGAGGTCGTAATGTGGAATGCAACGTTCCAACGGCAGCCCGATCATCAGTTTATGGTCGCCGGGCTGTGCGGTTGTCAGGTTGAGAAGCTGGATTGCGGCTGGATTAATCATCGCGACACACCCGTCCGGTCGCACGACGACGACTCCCTCGTGGAGTTGCTCGACCAGCGAATCCAGGGTGAGCCGCTGGCAATCAATCGTCTCGACTTGCGTTGCAAGCTGCCTGCGCATCTGGTTGAGTGCCGCGGAGAGGGCCGCGTACTCGTCAGAGCCGACGATGCCAGCCTTGGCTGAAAGATCGCCCGCGGACAGGTTCCGAGCGGTCTCGGTGAGCCGACGCAAGAGGCGCGCCCGCAGGTGAGTGAGCACAACCGCGAGCGTGAGGGTGCTCACCAACGCAATTACGCTGATCGCCGCGACGAGCTTGCCTAGCGAATCCCATGCGGCGCGGATGGTCCACGTGGGTCGCGCCAGCCAGACAACACCGAGCGTGGATTCGTCGTCGCCCGCACGGACGGCCACGATCTTGCTCTCGTAAAGATCCCCGCTCAGGCGGCGAGTTTCCTCGCCCCAGCCGGTCAGCAACGCCTGCCGTACCTCCGGTTGCTCCAGGAGGCTGCCCGAGGTCTCCGGAACGCCGATAGTGTCGACGAGGACTTGACCGTCGGCGGACACGATGACGACCGAAGCACCGTCGGAGCGAAGGGTATGCACGAGTCCGGCCACGCCACTCGTGTCGAACGATGCCCAGCCCTCACGCAGGGCCTCCCGTAGCATCCGGGCAGTGGTGAACAACTGGCGAGTCAAGTCTTCGTTGTACAGCCGTTGTTGTTCCGCGGTGATCATCCAGAACGAGGCCCCGAGCGCCAGCATGATCAGCAGCCCGCTGGCCAAGAGTGCCTTCCAGCCTACTCCGCGTACGCTCATCTCCGGCTCAATCCTGCGTCATTTCGTCGATTGGAACGCGAAACGTGTAACCCACGCCGCGGAGTGTTTGAATGCATCCAGCAGCCTTCGCCAGTTTCTTGCGCAGCGCGGCGATGTGAACGTCCATCGTCCGGTCGGTCACCGCGACATCGCGTCCCAACGCCGCGTCGATCAATTGCCCGCGGTCGAGAACCCGCCCGTCGGCAACCATCAGCGCGGCGAGAATGCGAAACTCAGTAGCAGTGAGCACCACCGGGCGCCCCTCGACCGTAACCTCGTGTCGCGCGCGGTCCAGTACCACGGGTCCACGGGAGAGCACCTCACGCTGCTGGCGAGCGGCGCGATCACGCCGAAGCATGGCGGCGATCCGCGCCAGCAGGAGTTTGACTGAGAACGGCTTGCGAACGTAATCGTCGGCCCCCAGCGCAAACCCGACCAACTCATCGGCGTCCTCCGCCTTGGCCGTCAGCATGATGATGGATACGTCGGCGGTGCGCGAATCGCGCTTCAGCCGCGTGGCCACTTCGTCACCCGAGAGCTTCGGCAACATGCGGTCGAGCACGATCAGGTCGGGGCGGGAGCGTTGTACCTCAGCCAAGGCTGCCTCGCCGTCGCGTGCCCGGCGACACTGGTACCCCTCGCGCTCCAGGTGATAGCAAAGCACCTCCGCCAGATCGTTCTCATCTTCGACGATCAGGATTAACTTGCCTGAATTCACACCTCACCCGCAATCTGGCAACCCACAGCCATGGGCGCATGATCAGTTCTCGCTGCCTTGCCGTCGCCTGGGCAACCTATTCTCGAACTCCTGCAACCAGCAGACCGTCAGTTTCACACCACCGAAACTAACTCGCGCATGTTAAGCGTTCGTGGGGCGGAGGTTAAGAACCTGTGAGGGCGGCCCGAGCCAGCGGCTAAGGCGGTCCGCTCGCAGCCGTTCGTGGCAGGCCCTTCCTTTATCAAGGAGGCTGGCCCTCAGGCCGCCAGGTGACTGGGTTCAACGAACACGTCGAGAACGGGCTGAACCGACGCGGCCTCTCGCACCTCGGACCGGCCACGCCGCAAACCAGCGACGGCCTGCAGCCCGTGGTGCACATCCGGACGCACGAGTTCGTTCTCCACTGACCACTTGAACATGCGCTTGATCCGAGTGACGTAACCGTTGATGGTCGTCCGACAATCGCCGTGGTCTATCATTGCCTGGCGAACGGCTTTGAGCGCGAGCGGCCCAAACGATGATGCAGGTGTCGAACCGTACAGCCTCCGGAGTGTGCGCATGGCGAGCTTGATCCACACCTGCTCGCTCGTTGGCTCCCCGTCCTTGACATAGTAGGCCTGGGCGTGGCGCCAATACGCAGCGATCAATTCGCTGACGGTGATGTCAGGCTTGAGATCGTCCCGCGCCTCTGGCAGCCGTCGGCCGTTGGCAATCCACTCCGAGATGACCCGATCGTACTCGGTCTTGCTGGCCGAAGTCCCGTACGGTCCCAGGTAGATGTTCTTGCCGTTCAGCGTGACGACGGCCAGACCACGGGCCTTGTGATGGCGATAAGCAGGAAGTTTGTCTACGGCGAGCCTGGGCATTGTGCGACCTCCGAATCCGGAAAACGGTACGTACCGTTTTCACCAGATCCCTGAGCCGCACTGCCCTACGCAGACAGGTACGCTAAACCAAGCGTTCGGCGTGAATTATGCGATTCGGGGCGACAGGATTCGAACCTGCGACCTTCTGCACCCCATGCAGACGCGCTAGCCAGGCTGCGCCACGCCCCGAGGCACTATGTTCACATTATGCGGGCGAGCCGCGCGAGTCAACCGTGTTTCGCTCGTCGAGCCGCGGGTGTTTGCGGTCACGCCAAAGGTGGATCGCGAGGATGGCAACGCCGCCGACCAGCAGCATGTCCGCGACGTTGAAGACCCAGGGCCAGATTTCGCGGCCGCCGAACCAGCGCGTCGGAATTTTGATGAAGTCGCGAACGAAGCCGACCTCGTCGGGGACCTCGTCGGCCGGGACCACGAACGTGCGCCCCTCTTCGCTCGGCGGGTAGGCCTGGACGATGACGCCGCGCGCGTTTTGCCCTGTTATCACCATATAGACGGCGTGTCCGCCACGGGGCCAGGGGTTTTGGAGCAGCTTGACGTAGACGCGGTCGTACATGTTTCCGAGCGCGCCGGCCAGGATGCCCCCCAGGGCAATCTGCAACGCCCAGCGCCGTGGCGATGTCTGAGCGAACATCCAGAAGACCAGCAGCAGAGCGCAGGTGGAGGCAATCAGAAAGATCAGGGTTTGTCCGCCGCCGATGCCGAAAAGCGCCCCGGGGTTGAGCATGGTTTGAAACTCGAGCACGCGGGGGATGATGACGCGTGGCTGATGCCCCTGGCCGAACGTGTGGAAAGCCCAGTGCTTGGACCAGAGATCGAGCACCAGGCCGACCGCGGCGACGACGAAGAAACGCAAGTAAGATGGAAAATGCCTCAAGACATGTGCCTTAGCCGGATTGTCGGCCGCGTTAGGTACGGAGCGCACGGGGGCGGCGGAAGACGCGGGTGCCGCTTCGTTTGTCGTCGGCTGGAGTTCGGGCGGCGTGCTCAAGGGGCTACAACCCGCTGCTCTGCTGACCCTTTTCCTGCGCCAGCATGTATTCATAGCAGTATTTCACCCAAGGCTGGGCTTTGAGGCGGGCTTTTCCGATTGGTTGGCCCGTCGCCTCGCAGACGCCGTAGGTTCCATCGTCGATTCTGGCGAGGGCTTCGTCAATTTCTCGCAAGATAGTACGTTCGCTTTCGATCAGGCCGAGCGTGAATTCCTTTTCGTAATTGTCCGTCCCCAGGTCCGCCATGTGGATGGGCATGCTGGAGAGGTCGCCGGCGGCCTCCCGGCGGTTTTCGCTGAGGGCTTGGCTCTGGAGTGCTGAAACGTCGCCGACAAGCTGAGCCCGTTTGATAAGTAACAACTCACGGAACTGACCCAACTCCTTTTTATTGAGGGGGCTGACCAGCTTAACGGGCACCTCGGGCACGGCGACAGCGGGCAGCGTTGCCGGCACAACCGACGAAACACTATGGGCCGGCTTTCGAACGGTTTTGCGGACAGTCTTTTTTGTAGGTTTCTTTTTCGTCTCGACTGATTTGCCGGCGGTCTTTGGAGCTGCTTTTCTGACTGCTTTCTTGGCACTCTTCTTTTTTACGACTGCTTTTTTAGCGGCGGTTTTTTTCGTAGCCTTTTTCCGGGAGACAACCTTCTTGCGACTGCCCGAGCGTTTTCCCGCGGTTGTCTTCTTGGAGGTCTTTTTGTTGCTCTTTTTTTTAGCCACGGTTGAATATTCCGTAACGGTTCAGCCAACGCTAAAATTGCCGTAAGTCGTTATGAAATCAGCCCATAAGCACTCGGGGCGCTATTAAAAGCCCAATATGATAGACATTGCACAACGCGGTGTCAACAAGGAGAGAATGCTTCATTTCACGAGGGACGCATGATAACTTTGGCGGGCGCTGTGTAAGCGGGAAACGTAGCGTCCGCCCCCCGTGGCGGACGTAGAATGTGGAAATCTTTCGCCACCCGACGTCCGCCACGGGGGGCAGACGCTACAGGGACCGCGCCGAAGCCCGCCGGAAGTGTCGTTCCGACCGAACCTGCCGAAGGCGGGTGACCGGGGAATCCACTTGCGAATGGGGGATCACCATCATTTCGTGGGCAGATCCCTCGGTCGCGACGCTTTTGGGTCGCTCGGTTGGGATGACACTTTTGGCATCGTGACGCGCGCGCGGCTTTCCCCAAGAGTTCCCCCGCGGGCCTCGGCCGCCGCTGCCTCGATTGTTCGCACCAAACCATTGAAATCCAAACCCCGCGTGCCTACCCTGAAAATCCGAGGCCGCGATACCGTCAGTTCGGTATCCAAGATAGGTTCACCTTCCTTTCGCGTTAACGGTGAAAGATCGTGAGCCTTTCTTTTGATTCTCCCGTTCCAGGATTTACACCGACTTTCGGTACGCTACGCTGGCTAAAATGGGAAACCACGGTCGGTTGACACATTACCGTACATGCGAAACCATATCCGGTCTGGGCGCGCCTTTTCACAGGCGAATTAACATAGCCTGCCAAGGGTTGTTGTAGAGAGCATTGATGAGTACGACTTTACAGCGTGTTTCCGTGATCGGGACGGGTTCGTTTCTGCCGAACGACCCGGTTCCCAACGATCAGATCGATGATGTACTGGGTCACCTGACCGAGGCGCCGGAAAAGGTGCGGAACTTCGTGCGCACCGTGGGGCGGCGCATGCTCGATAACGGTGGGGTGAAGTTGCGCCACTTTGCGATCGATCCCGAGACGCATGCGCTCACCCATACGATCGCATCGCTGAGCGAGGAATCAGCGCGGCGTGCCCTGGAGATGGCGGGCAAGAAGACGACGGACGTGGATCTGCTCCTGCTTTCGTGCTCGAGCTACGACCGAACCACGCCGCCGACATCGACTTTGCTGCAAGAGCGGCTGGGGATTAAGTCCTGCGCGGAGATGGAGATTCACTCGAATTGCTCGGGCGTGGGCAAGTGCATGCAGATCGCGCATGACGCGATGCGGCTGGGGCGCTACAAGACGGCGCTGGTGGTCTACTCGCAGCTTTCGAGCGTCTATCTGCGGGCGTGCTATTTTAATCAGCCGCAAATGAACAAGACGCAGGCGACGCTGCGTTACATTCTCGCGGACGGCAGCGGCGCGGTGGTGCTGGAGGCCCAGGACGATACGAGTGATAAGCCTTTGCCCGGCGAAGTGGCGGGGACATACGTTGAATCGATCGGCGGAAAACTCAAGCCGGCGATGACGGCGGGCGGGGGCGTGCAAGACATCATGAGCGGCACCAACCCGGCCGCGGAGGTGTGGGAGCGGGGTTCGCACCATCTGGATCAGGACTTTTTCGCGGTCAATCGCGACGCCGCCCCGTTCTTGCTCCAAGGCGTAGTGCGGATGCTCGAGTCGCTGAAAATGGATCCGACGGAGATCGACCACTTTATCTGGTCGATTCCGACCATGCAGCTCTACGACGGGAACATCTCGCGGCTCTGTGAGCGCCTCAAGGCCAAACCCGAGCAGATGAAGTTCCGCGCGGCCGAGTGCGGATATACCGGCGGCGCGGCAATCCTGATTCATTTGGACCAGATGGTGCGCAGCGGTGAATTGCAGCGGGGGCAAAGCGCGGTCCTGCACTCCGTCGAGTCGAGCAAGTGGATGTCGGCCGGCTTCGTGATGCACTGGTAAAACCGGTCGCGACGCCGCGTGCGGGCACACTGTCCGCATTTGGCTCGTGGATCCACTCTGAACTGCTGACTATGACCGGCACAAATCGCGACGCCGACGACGCCCGTTCCGCGACGCGCGGCGTGTTGTCGCGGTTGCTTCAGCGCATTCCGTTGTCTGTCCGGACGGTGGTTTATTATTTTTCGTTTCTCGCGTTCATCCTGATTCTGGTGCCGTGGTTGGCTCATGTACTCGGCAGGCGGTTCTTGCCCTGGCAGTTTGAAATCGGTTGGTGGCGGGCGGGCGGCTGGGTGGTATTCGGGGTTTGCTACCTGCTTTATACGGTTTCGTCGCTGGTGCTGATGCGCCGCGGACGGGGAGCGTACGTCGAATTTGACCCGCCGAAGGAATTTGTCGCGACCGGACCGTTTCGCTGGTGCCGGAATCCGATCGCGGCGTGCGTGCTGGGGATGATCCTGGGTGAGGCGCTGGCGTTTTCGTCGACGGGGATATTGTTGCTGTTTCTCGTGGGGTTGCCGCTGGCGCACCTGCAAGTGGTGTTGCTGGAGGAGCCGTTGCTCGAGAAGCGTTTCGGGCAAACGTATCTCGATTACCAGGCGTGGGTCCCGCGCTGGATACCGCGTCTGCCGCGGGGGGGCTCGGCATGAACACCGCAGTGACGGGCGGTAGCGGTTTTTTCGGGGGGGCGCTGGTGCGAGCGTTGCTTGTACGAGGCGATCGGGTTCGCGCGCTGCTGCGCCGGGACGAGGCGGCGGTGGAAATGCGTGCCCTGGGGGCCGAGCCGGTGATGGGCGACCTGACCGAGCCGGACGGCTGCGACGGGCTGGTATCTGAGGGGGATGTTGTATTCCATGCCGCCGCCCGGGTAGACATGAGCGGGCGCTGGGAGAAATTCCAGCGCATGACGATCGACGGTACACGGCACTTGCTGGCGGCGGCGTTGCCGCGGCGACCGCGGCGATTCGTCTACATAAGTTCCGGCGGCGTTTATTCGAGGGGTACTGATGAGTCGGGGTTGTGCGCGGAGCGCACGCCGGCACGGCCCGCCTCGTACAATTTTTACGGCCGGGCGAAGTTGGAGGCGGAGCGACTGGTGCGGGCGGAGTGCGAGAAGGCGGGTTGTCCGTGGACGATCCTGCGGCTGGGTTTTCTGTTCGGGGCGGGCAATCGGGCGCTCTTGAACCATTTCGTACCGCTGGCGGAGCAGAACAGGCTTTTTATCATCGGCACCGGCGACAATCGGATCGCGACGTTGTATATCGATGATGCTGTCCGGGCGGCGGTGCTCGCGGGAGAGGCACCGGCGGCCGCGGGCAAGATCTACGACGTTGCCGGCGACGAGCGCGTCACGCAGCGCGAGTTCATCGACGCGACGACTGATGCGCTGGATCTGCCGCGCTGCCGACGTCGCATCGGTCGGCGATTGGCGCTGCTGGGTGCGTGGCTGGTCGACCGGGTGTCGAACTGGGCGAATCACGAATCGCATATTTCGTGCGCCGCGGTGGCTTTGATGAGCGCGGACCAAATGGTCGACGCTGGCCGGATTCGCACGGAGCTGGGTTGGCGGCCGGAGGTGAGTTTCGAGGAAGGCATGCGCCGAACACGGGATTGGCATCGGAAGTTGCGGGGCGAGGCCGCGCGTAGAGACGGCGGTGGTTCCGCCGCCGCGGCTAGTGCTTTATCTAGGTTGATTTGATGGGTAGTGTTTCTTTCGAGGCCGTGATAATACTTGAAGAGAGCAACAATACTCGAAGAGCCGCGGACTTCAGTCCGCCCGGTCCTTCGGGAAGGGAAAATTCTACTCACCGCAGCGCCGCGCGGACTGAAGTCCGCGGCTCCTCAGGTTGAACCCTTCAAAGCAACACTGACGGAGCACTAGGATTTCGGCATGAAGTCGCAACAGCCCAACATCCTGCTGATCGTAACGGATTGTGCCCGCTCGGACTGCTGGCTGGGCGTGGGGCGCCGCGCGAAAACGCCTAACCTGGATCGGCTGGCGGCGGCGGGCGTGTCGTTTCCGACCACGATCACCGAGAAGGCGTGCACGACGCCGAGCTTCGCGACGTTGCTGACCGGTTTGTACAGTCCGCGGCACGGTGTACACCTGGTCTGGGGTTACCGGCTGCCGGAGCAGGTGCCGATGCTGACGGACGTGCTGGCGCGGCGGGGCTATCACACGTACGCCGAGGTCAGCGGGCCGCTGTTGCCGGAGATGGGGCTCGATCGGGGTTTTCAGGAGTATACGTACCGGGCACCGTGCGACGGATTGCACACGGCGTGGGGGGATCGGTTCATCGAGCGGATTCGCGGCGGGCAGTATCGCTCGCCGTGGTTCATCATGCTGCATTTGTGGGAGCTGCACCCGGATCGGCAGGTGTCGTCCAAGTGCGACTCGGCGGAGTTCGGTGCCAGCGAGTATGAGCGGGCGGTGTCCAGCCTCGACATGCAGCTTGGACGAGTTCTCGGCGCCCTCGACGATAATACATTGACCATCTTTACGGGCGACCACGGGGAGAAGACGGCGGCCGAGACGTATCGCGAGGGGACGGCGGTCGATTATTCACGCAAGCTGCTGGGGATCGACGAGGCCGAGGGGATGGCACCGTTCGGGGTGGCGGCGTGGGCCGGGCCGAGCGTCTTGCAGGAGTTGTACGGGCAATGCACGCCGATGATGCGGAAAGTGCGGCTGCGCGATGCGCCAGGTCGGCCGGCGTTCGGGTTTTGGGCTCGGCTGCGCGATCGGTTGCGGCTTCTGCGACTGACGCCGATGCTTTTCGTGCAGGATTTGCTGGTGCTGGGGGCACCGCTGAAGCTGACGAAGATGCTGGAGCGGCGCGGCTTGCTGGATGCGAACCGGGCGCGGAAGAAGGTCGAGAAGTTCACCCGTTCGCTCGGGCAGGATCGTCTGCTCGATATGCACATGCGGATGTGGATCAACTCGTACAAGCGGAACATCGAAGAAGGGCACATCATCCACGTATACGATTTTCTGGTGAAGGTGCCGCTGGTGCTGCATTGGCCGGGGCACTTGTCCGGCGGGGCGGTACACACGCGGATGGTGAGACAGCCGGACATCTTTCCGACGATTCTGGACGTGTTGGGTATCGGGCGCGACGAGTACGGCAAGATCGACGGTCGATCGTTCAAGGCGTTGATCGACGGCGAGGCGTGGAAACCCGAGCCGGCGTTCGTGTCCGTTTCCGGGACGCCGGCCGATCTGGAGATTCGCGGCGTCCGGACGGAGGAATACAAATACACGTTCGGTCCGGAGAATGAAGAGTTACCACGGGAATTGTACGATTTGCGGGCTGATCCGGGGGAAACGCGGAATCTGGCCGGACAGCGGCCCGACCTTTGTCGGGAGTTGCGTGAGCTGGCAAATCGGTTCGTGCTGGCCGAGGGTGAGTCGTCGCTGGAGGAATTGGCGTTGACGGCGGAGGATCAGCGGCGGGTGGAGAAGCATCTCCAGGAATTGGGCTACATCGAGTAAACCTATCGTGACAGCAGCCGCGCGCGAGCCCTTGGCATGTCAGGCCCCTTCGCGCAACCGTCGCGCTGATTTTTTGGCGGCGGTGGGATTGTTCGTGGTGGTGTTTGTCGCGCATGCGGGCTCGCTGCGCGACGGATTATTTTTCGACGATCATTGGCATCGGGCGACACTGCGCGCGCTGGGGTGGGGATTTAACGACCTGGTCGAGTCGGCGACGTTTGACCTGCCGGGCGAGCTGGTCAGCCTGTGGTGGCAGGAGCAGCCGCTGCAGTGGCGTTACGCCCGGCCGGTGGCGATGCTCTTTATGAAGATCGAGTTGCTCGTGACCGGCGGCAGCCCGATGGGGGTGCACATCTGCGCGCTGACCTGGCACGCGCTGACGACCGTGCTGGTCTATCTGCTGGCGAGTTGGGTGATCGGTCGTCGCGGCTGGGGGTTTGTGGCCGCCGCGACGTTCGCGTTTCAGCCGCACTGCGTGTTTGGAGTAAGCTGGATCGCGGCGCGCAACGCGCTGGTGAGCGGATTTTTCTTTCTGGCGGCGATTTACGTGTATGCCTCGGCGCCGGTGATGCGGAAGGAGCGAGAAGAACCACTGTCGCTCGGGCGATTCTTGGCGGTGCTGGTGTTGTGGGGGTTGGCGCTGTTCAGCCGCGAGACCGCGATTGGGTTTCCCCTGCTGGTGCTGGTGTTGGATTGGACGCGGGGCGGGCGGCGGCTGTTCGTTCGGCGGCTGCCGGCGTACGTCGTCATTTTTTTACTGACGGGTGCGTACCTTTACTGGCGGCTGTTGGTTTTTCCGGTAGCGGGTCCGCCGAGCATTTACTTCACGGCACCGAGCGGGGCGGCATATCTAATCTGGGCGGCGAGCAAGCTTTTGCACATGCTGTTCGCGCTGGTCTTTCAGACGCCGATGTTTCTGGGATTGGCGACGTACGATGCGTCGATTTCGTCGCAGATTGCGTTGTACGGCGTGATGCTGGCGCTGTTGGCGGGGATGGTGTTGTGGTATGTGCTGACGTCGCGCGGCCTGCGAACCAGATGGTTCTGGCCAATCTGGGTGGCGGCGGCGTTCGTCCCGGTGATTCCGGTGTTTGTGATGCCGCACTTCGCGTATCTGCCGGCGGCGGCGTTTTCGGTGATGCTGGGAGTGATGCTGTATGGGCTACGCGGTTGGTGGCGGCCGGCGGTGACGGTGCTGGTGATCGCGGGGACGCTGTGGTCGTTCGGCATTTACCGATACCTCTGGCGGGGGGTCCTGCGCAGCGAGCAGTTGATTTGTGCCGACATTCGCACCGACACGCCGCGGCCCCGGCCCGGTAGCAAGCTGTTTTTTCTGAACCTGCCGGTGGCGGGGATTTATACGCCGGTGGCGTTGCGTGAGGCCTGGGAACTGGAAAACCTGGAGGGGTACGTTCTGACATTCGCGCCGCATCCGCTGATGATGGAATACCCGTGCGTGGTGGAACGCGTGGGCCAGTGCGAACTGGTCGTTTCGGTTGAAGGACCGGGCTATTTTTCCGGGCTGAGCGGGCGGATGCTGCGCGACGGGATGCGGCCGAACTCGCCGCTGACGGCGGGTACGTTCGTCGCGGGCGAGCTGTTCGACACGACGGTGCTGGAGGGTAACGAGTCCGGAATTCGCAAACTGAAGTTCACGTTTCATCGGCCGCTGGACTCGGACGATTTCTATTTCTACATTTCGTCGCCGGAGCGGCCGGCTTATCGGCCGCGGTTTGATCCGGCCGGCGGTCCGATCGACCGGCGCGCGGCGAAGTTGTTCGCGCTGGCACGGTCCGATGACGCGGATCAGCGCCGCCGAGCGCGCGAGCAAATCGTTACTCTGACACAGCCGCTCGCGATTCAGCTTGGCGATCCGATCCAGGGCGACTTTCGTGATCCGCAACTGGTTTCGGATGAATCGCTGGAGCGGGTGCAAGATTGGTGGCGTACGGTTGACGCGTCGCGATTGCTGGACGAATCGGCGGCTTGGCACGCGGAGCACGCGGCTTTGCTGCGGCAACGCCGACACTACTTCCAGATAGTGGACTTCGCGACAAGCCTCATTCGTTCCGACCTGTTCCTGACCGGCGACGGGACGGAATGATGCGGGGAGGGTACCCCGTAAAACTCTGGCGGAGGGTTCAACCCGAGGCGCCGCGGACTTCAGTCCGCGCGGCGCCGCGGGGAGTAGCATTTACCCTTCCCGAAGGACCGCGCGGACTTCAGATCCGCGGCTCTTCGAGTATTGTTGCCCTCTTCAAGTATTATCACGGCCTCGAAAGAAACACTACCCATCAAATCAACCCAGACAAAGCACTAGGAGAGAATCCCGTATCCAAAGCGCAACGAGAGGGTATCGACATGCAAGCGAAACAACGAACTTGGATCGGAGCGGGATTGGCAGCGCGCGGCACGGGCTTACTAATGGGAGCGGAAATGGTTTAAACTAAATAGTAGATTATACCCGCATGACCTTAAAACAATTAACCACCCCCAAGTAACCCAAAAACAAAATTAAAA